>NZ_JAVMIP010000004.1 GCF_031729055.1 Pseudocalidococcus azoricus BACA0444
TGACACAGCTTCAGAAAAAGTGTACCAACTTAGCGAGGAATATGCTGTATGTACAATAAGGAAGAGATTATTCAATTAATTAGAAAATTAGACTTAGGGGTTTGGGGCTTTGCTATAAATCACGATAAAAATATAGTAAAAACAATTCATCGAAAATTTAATGAAACTGGCCAGGTAACCTCATTCGTTCATTTTAATATTGAGCAAGAAGAATCTGAAGGAACTCAAAAAATTTTTGCTTTGGCAGGCCTGCTGGTTAATGCTTTGAAAAATGGCAAGGTTTTAATTATTGATGAGTTTGATGCGCGGATACATCCTCTGATTAGTCGTGCCATTGTCGAGTTATTTAACTCAAATGAAACAAATCCTCGTAATACTCAACTAATTTTTATGACCCATGATACAAACCTCCTTAGCAACAAGCTATTTCGGCGAGATCAGATTTGGTTCACCGAGAAAAACCGCTATGGTTCAACAGACTTATACTCCCTAGCAGAATACAAAGTTCGGAATGATGCCTCGTTTGAAAGTGACTATATCAAAGGAAAGTATGGTGCAATTCCGTACATTGGCAACCTTGAAAGCCTAATTGATACTCATGCCTAGACATAGAGGAAACTCCCGTGGATATTCGCCAAGAAAAATTAATATTAGAACTATTAAGCAGCGATTTTTAATCGTATGTGAAGGGGCAAAAACTGAACCTAACTATTTCAGGGCTTTTCGAGTTCCCAAAGATGTTGCCGAACTCAAGATTAAAGGTATCGCCAGACAGCCTAGTCAAATAGTAGTTCGAGCTAGAGAAATTATGGAAAATGAAGACTACGATCAAGTTTGGTGTGTTTTTGACCGAGATGATTGGACACCAGAAGATTTTAACAATGCCATTACCAATGCTGAACGTTCAGGTATTAAGGTTGCTTATTCCAATGAAGCCTTTGAACTTTGGTATGTCTTACATTTTTGTTTCCTAAATACTGGAATCCCTCGAAGTGATTATTGCAAGAAATTAGATAAACTTCTGGAGCATAAATACGAGAAAAACAGCGACACAATTTATGAGGAATTATTTGATCGACAAACAACCGCTATCAAGGATGCCGAAAATCTGCTGAATCAATATCAACCTCCCAGGCCTGCTGACGATAATCCTTCGACCACAGTGCATTTATTAGTTCAAGAACTTAATAAGTTTCTTTGATAATTGCGCTTACTCAAATTTGGAAGATATTGGGCAAAGCTGACGGAAATGGTCGCCCCGTTCTTCAAAGTTCCGATATTGGTCAAAGCTGGCACAGGCCGGGGAAAAGAGAATCGTTTTTGCGTTGACTTGGGGAGCGAGTTCCTTGGCTTTGATCACGGCTTGATCCAAGGTTTGTACGTCTGCCCAGGCCCTGTAGCCCACACCTGTCAATAGTTCGCTAAATTCCGCCGCCGCATCCCCAATCAAAAACACCTGGACGACTTTTTGTTGAATTAACTTTAACCAGGCCTGGGCCTCCCCCTTTTTACTTTGTCCTCCAGCAATTAAAATTACCGGCCCCATCACCGCCCTTAAGCCAATTTCCGCCGCATCATAGTTGGTGGCTTTACTGTCATTAATAAACTCAATTCCCTGCCAAGTACAAATATGCTCTAACCGATGGGCAACCCCAGGAAAATGACTAATTCCAGTTAACATGGCCTCTGGATTAATCCCCGCCAAATGGGCCGCTGCAACCGCTAATAATAAATTCTGTTGATTGTGAACCCCAGGCATTTTCAGGGCCGCAGCCGGGAATAGTTTTTCACTGCCCGTCATGACCCAACCGGCTTGGAAATAAACCCCCCGTTCTCTGTCATTGGGTAAATCCGTTGCACCCGTTGTACTTGTCCACCAGGCCTGGGGGTATCGCTCAACTAAGTGGGTGCGGATATAGGGATCATCTCCATTGAGAACTTGAGCTTGAGCTTGGTCGAGCAACAAACACTTCGCGGCACAATAATTTTCTAAACTGCCGTGTCGTTCTAGATGATCCGGGGTTAAGGTTGTCCAGATCGCAATTTTAGGGACAACGGTTGGCTGCGATTCCAGTTGATAACTACTAATTTCGGCAATCACCCAATCCAGGGCCTGGTGTTGAAATTTTTGCGACCGGGCCACATCACAAATGGAATAGCCGATATTGCCACAGGCCGGGGCTTGGAGACCTGCGGCTTGGAAAATGGCCGCCGTTAAGGCTGTGGTGGTGGTTTTGCCATTGGTGCCTGTAATCCCGACCCAAGGAATATCCCCCAAGGTTTGCCAGGCCAATTCCACTTCCCCAATCACTGGAATGCCTGCTTGACGAGCCGCCACCAGGCCTGGGTTATGCCAAGGAACTCCCGGACTAATCACCACTAATTCAGGGGGTGTAAGCTTGGATTCAGGCGCAAGAGGCCAGGTAAAACTGTAATTGAGCAAAACTTGAATCCCTTGGGCCTGAAGTTGCTCGGCCTGGGCTTCCAAGGTTGCGGATTGTCCCCGATCACTCAGGACAACGTGCCATCCTTGCCCCTGGAGGAGTTGGGCCGCTGCTATTCCCGACTTGCCCAGACCAATCACATGCGCAACAGGGAGCGGCGAATCAGGCATAAAATTAAGGCAACCTTATGATTATTTTGTCGCTATCAACTTTACCATAATGGGGATCACTCCCTTGGCGGCTCCTGTTCTTCATGTTGAGGACTAAACCTAAATGTTGCCCTATTTGACTGCCTTCCTGTTACTGAGTGGGTTGCCCCCGGAGCCTCAAGCTTTCCCGTCTCCATCTGTGCAAGGGCCTGGGCCGACAATCCAGTTAGTAGCGGAAAAAGAACCAAACGCTAAAATTGTCCGAGTTACCGCGGCCCAAATTCAAAGTGAACAAATTGCCGGGGCCTGGTTCTATACCTTGAAGGTAAATGCAGTTAATAATACCAGTGGCACCGTTAATAAAGTCTTTATCAATTACGAAATTTACGCCCCCAATAGTCAAAAACTTCTCTTTGCTGGGAAAGCCGCGCTCCAACCCCAAAATCTGCTCACTGGGGAAGAAGGGCGGGCCCAACTCATGGTCAACCAAGGCGGGCGGGTCAAAGTTACCTTAGTGGAATGGATTAGCCCGGAAAAAGGCTACAAAACCTATGAACAAATGCAAGAGTTTCCCTAAGCGTTGGCCATCAATAGCCGTGGGGATCGTGGATCAAAACACAGGCCTGGGGCGAATCACCCACCTCAATTTGTAACGTGGCATGGTTAATGCCAAAATGAGCCTGGAGTTCCGCTGTCGTCTGATGTAAAAAGTCATCCCCTGGATAGCCCGACTCCATGACGAGGTGGGCCGTCAAAGCCGTTTCAGTCGTGCTCATCGCCCAAATATGGAGATCATGAATTTGTCCGACTCCAGGCCTGTGATTGAGATAGTCCCGCACGGCCTGGGTATCAATGGACTTCGGCACACCATCCAAACTGAGGGTCAAAGCATCCCGCAATAAGTCCCAGGTGGTATAGATAATTAAGATGCCAATCAGTAATGTCACCAGCGGGTCTAACCAAAACCAACCCGTCAGGAGAATCAAAACTGCGGCGACAATCACCCCCAAGGAGACTAAAGCATCGGACATCATGTGCAGAAATGCCCCCCGAATATTCAAATCTCCCTTTCGCCCTGCCGCAAACAACCAGGCCGTGCCCCCATTGATCACCAAGGCTAAACTGGCCACCCAGATCACCGTCATCTCTTCCACTGGGCCAGGGTTCATTAACCGTTTGAGAGCCTCCCAGGCCAGGCCCCCCGTCACCACCATCAAAAAAATGGCATTAAACAAGGCAGCCAAAATCGAAGCCTTCCGCCAACCGTAGGTTTTCTGCGCTGAGGTTTGCCGCCGAGTCAAATAACTGGCTCCCCAGGCCAAGACCAAGCCCAAAACATCACTCAGGTTATGGCCCGCATCACTCAACAGGGCCAAGGAATTAGACCACAGGCCAGCCACAACTTCTAAGACCACCAGACTGATGTTTAAGGTCAAGCCAATCCGAAAGGCCTGGGTGAACTGCTTCGGGGTGTGGGAATGTCCGTGGGGGTGATGATGGGAATGGCTCATAGGGGTAGAGATGACAAGGGGGATGAGGACAAGGAATAAGGGAGGAGCTTGAGCGTGATGGACTATGGAGGGATCTTAAGGGGTAAAGCGCAACTCGGCCCCGCAGGTGTCCCACCAGTTGCCAGACATTAACTGTTAAATAAATCCGTTGAATACCCTGGCCGGGTGATGGGCGCACTACCCTAGAAAAAGAAACTATGGATCAGGAGAGCGAGAGATGCAACTGGATGAGGCTCAACTGACAACCCCAGACCCGATCAAAACCTACCTCGCCCACTGGTTCCAATTGGGAAAAAAACTGTATATCAAATCTGGACAAGTCCAACTCTGTCCCAGTCTGATTCTGGTGCCTGGAGGTTATAGTCAGGAATTTGAAGCCTGTTGGGCCTATGTTAACTCTGGCCAGGCCGGGGATTGCTACTTAGAAGGCACTCAGGAAACCATCGCCCAACTTCAGCAACAGCAGTGGGACATTACCCCTTGCGCCCGCTGTTCTATGCCCATTGCCCTCCCCCAAAATGGTTTACCGCCCGCGAGTTGCCCCTGTGCTGGCCTGGAAAATTGGCCCAATTTAGAACTCCCCTCACCCCATAGCCCGACCAATAACCAAACCGAGCTCAGAAATCTGCAACTCCGCCTGGAGGACGCAGCCCCCCCAGACCATAGCAGAATCACCCCTCAAAAGCTGGCATCACCTGAGAAATAAGCCCATCAAAGAGCTTGAATTTGTCCCAGTTGACTAGGTTGAGAAAAATTCTTTGCTTAAATTGATGCTCTGGAAATTTCAAAGTAGGGAAAAATAATTTGCGCTGAGGAACATCCCCCTTAGGATGTACTTATGTGTCGCATATCTGGCTGGCCTGAGAATCTATGCAAACTCTCTCTCCCCCTGTCCCCACACCTACTCCGGAAACCGCTGAAGTTGGTATTGTTCGGCGCAAAACTCGCCCAGTGCCCGTTGGCTCAATTACCATTGGTGGCGGCTATCCCGTGGCGGTTCAGTCCATGATCAACGAAGATACCTTGGATGTTGCCGGAGCAGTGGCCGGAATTCGCCGACTCCATGAAATTGGTTGTGAAATTGTCCGGGTCACGGTTCCCAGTATGGCCCACGCCAAAGCCATGGCCGAGATTCGGGAAACCCTGGAAAGAACCTATCAACCCGTGCCCCTAGTCGCCGATGTTCACCACAATGGGATGAAAATTGCCCTCGAAGTCTCGAAATATGTGGATAACGTCCGAATTAACCCAGGCCTGTATGTGTTTGAAAAACCGAAAGCCGACCGTACCGAATATACCCAGGCCGAGTTTGACGAAATTGGTGAAAAAATCCGGGAAACCCTCGAGCCATTGGTGATTTCCTTACGGGATCAAAACAAGTCCATGCGCATTGGCGTAAACCATGGCTCCTTAGCGGAACGGATGCTGTTTACCTATGGGGATACTCCCGAAGGCATGGTCGAGTCGGCTCTGGAATTTATCCGCCTTTGTGAGGACATGAATTTCTACAATTTGGAGATTTCCCTCAAGGCCTCCCGAGTGCCGGTGATGATTGCCGCCAACCGCCTGATGGTCAAACGGATGGATGCATTGGGCATGGATTATCCCTTGCATTTAGGTGTCACCGAAGCTGGCGATGGCGAATACGGCCGGATTAAATCTACAGCCGGAATTGGGACTCTTTTAGCAGAGGGGATTGGCGATACGATTCGCGTCTCCTTAACAGAAGCTCCTGAAAAAGAAATCCCCGTTTGCTATGGAATTCTCCAGGCCTTGGGGTTACGCCGGACAATGGTGGAATATGTCGCCTGTCCCTCCTGTGGTCGCACCCTGTTTAATTTGGAAGAAGTGCTCCAAAAAGTCCGAGCGGCCACCAGTCACTTAACGGGGCTGAATATTGCCGTGATGGGCTGTATTGTCAACGGGCCGGGGGAAATGGCTGATGCGGATTATGGCTATGTCGGCAAACAACCGGGCTTTATTTCCCTCTATCGCGGCCGGGATGAGGTGACAAAAGTTCCCGAAGATCAAGGGGTTTCCGCCTTAATTGATCTAATTAAATCCGATGATCGCTGGGTTGATCCATAGACTGCATCCTCGCCCCGACAGCCCCAAAATTCCTATGCTAGATTGGATCCCAACCAGTGCTAGGAAAATATCATGGGTCTGAAAAAGCAAGGACTTGTCGTTGGAGCCACCGCCTTGTTAACCGTAGCTGTGGCCTTGGCTGGGGCAGAGTTGCACCCGTCTAAAAGCTGGGCCGGCTTTCGCCAAAGTCCCAAAGAACTGGTGGATGAAGTCTGGCAGGTGATTGATCGGGAATATGTAGATGCCACCTTCAATGGCCAGGATTGGCGGGCCGTTCGCCGGGAATTTCTCTCCAAGACTTATACAACTCCCGATCAGGCCTACACCGCCGCCCGGGAAATGCTGGAGAAACTCAATGATCCCTACACCCGCTTTATGGATCCAGAGCAGTTTCGCTCGATGCAGATTGAAACCTCAGGGGAATTAACTGGGGTCGGGATCACCATTACCCAAGATGAGAAAACTAAGGATATTACGGTGGTTTCCCCTGTGGAAGGCAGTCCCGCCGCCGAAGCCGGAATCCTCGCCAAGGATATTATTCTCAAGATTGATAATAAACCCACTAAAGGCATGGATTTGAACGAAGCGGTGGGCATGATCCGGGGGCAAGTAAACACCAAAGTGACCCTCACCATCAAACGGGGTAACGAAACCTTTGATCGGGTCTTGACGCGGGCCCGGATTGAAATTCACCCCGTCAAAGCTAGTATCCGCCAAACTCCCAATGGCCCCATTGGCTATATTCGCCTTGTTCAGTTCAGTTCAAATGCGGCTGGGGAAATGCGGAATGCGATTCGGGAACAGGAAAAACAGGGGGTGACGGGCTTTATTCTTGACCTGCGCTCGAATCCAGGTGGACTCTTGTTCTCCAGTGCGGAAATTGCCCGGATGTTTCTACCCCAAGGTACGATTGTTTCGACGGTAAATCGCCAGGGAGAGGCTGATCGATTGCGGGCGGGGCGGGGCTTTTTAACGGATAAACCTTTGGTGGTGCTGATTGATGGAGGTTCCGCCAGTGCCAGTGAAATTTTGGCTGGTGCGTTGCAGGACAACAAACGGGCGGTCTTGGTGGGAACAAAATCTTTTGGTAAGGGCTTGGTACAGTCGGTTCAGCCAGTGGGTGAGGGGTCTGGGATGGCCGTCACCATTGCCAAATATTACACCCCCAGTGGCCGAGATATCAATAAAAAAGGGATTGAGCCGGATGTGGAGGTGAAGATTACCGAGGCCCAACGGGAAAGTCTCACCCGAGAGGACATTGCTACACCGAAGGATCCCCAATATGCCAAAGCCCTGTCAATTTTGAACCAGGAAATCGTTGCCCAACAAAAACAGGCCCAAAAACCTGCCCCTGCCAGTTCTACACCCTAGTCTATTCCCCACCTCTGTAGGCTATGGATGTACTTTTTAGGAGTTGATCTCGGTTGGGTATCGGGTGCGTCAGGATTATGTTGCTTGGCCTGGGATTCCTCTCAGTTGCGACTGATGGATCTCCGCTGTGAGATTGATTTAGAAGCCATCTTGGCCTGGATTGAGAGTTGGTTGCCAGATCATGCCCCAGGCCTGGTTGCAGTTGATGCCCCGACCTTGATTCCCAATGCCACGGGAATGCGTACCTGTGATCGCCAGGCCCATCAACGTTTAGGGCGGTACGATGCAGGCTGTTATCCGGCCAATCAAGGATTATCCTTCGCAGCCCGAACGGTCGGGTTTTCTGAATTACTCCGAGAGCGGGGGTTCAATCATGCCCCAATCATCCAGGCTAGGGCATCCGGGCGCTACCAGATTGAAGTCTTTCCCCATGCAGGTACAGTGCAGTTATTTAACCTCAATCAAATTATCAAGTACAAAAAGGGCCGGATTGCAGAACGCCAGGCCGGGTTAAACCAATTGCGAGACCTCATCCTCGAAAAATTTCCTCAGTTGCACCCACCTCTGGAAATTGCTGAACTACCCGAGATTCCCGTGCAAGTGTCACTCAAGCAACTCAAAGCCATTGAAGATCAACTGGATGCCCTCATCTGTGCCTATATGGGAGCCTATTGGTGGGCCTGGGGCCTGGAAAAAAATTGGGTTCTCGGTGGTCAAGAATTTCGGCCCCAACCCACTCAGAGTCAGGATTACTTAAATACTGGCTTTATCGTGATTCCCCAACCGCAACAATAGACCCGATCAAAATTTTCGGAATCCAGTCAGCCAAATGCTTGCAATCCCAGGGGCCTGGATCGCATCCCAAATTACGGTAATATGCACTCATCTTAAGAATTTCTTCAGTTTTGTAGTGTTTTCAGGAGCCGGTTTTGACGCTTGCCTTAGAGTTTCCCCCCCTTCAAGATGCCATTTTGCCCCATGGTGGTGAACTGATTAACCGGATTGTTCCCCCCGCAGAGAAGCAGGAATGGCTCAGTAAAGCTGATCACTTACCACGCTTGTCCCTGGATGCCCGGGCCGTCTCTGATTTGGAGTTAATTGCCATTGGTGGGTTTAGTCCCTTAACCGGATTCATGGCCCAGGCCGACTATGATGCCGTTGTGGAAACCATGCATTTAGCCAACGGGCTACCCTGGTCAATTCCGGTCACTCTCTCCGTCACCCCAGATGTCGCAGCCCCTCTCAAGCTTGGCCAGTGGATTCGCTTAGATGATCCGGCCGGTGAATTTACGGGAGTCATGCAACTGTCTGAGAAATATACCTATGATCCCCAGAAAGAAGCCCGCCTTGTGTATCGCACTGAGGATGAAAAACATCCGGGTGTGAAAGTAGTCTATCAACAGGGCCGTGTCAACTTAGCGGGGCCGATCTGGCTGCTCCAACGCCATCCCCATCCCTTGTTTCCCAGTTATTGCATTGACCCTCAGGATAGTCGGGCGGCATTTCGGCAACGGGGCTGGCAAACCATTGTTGGCTTTCAAACCCGCAACCCCATCCACCGGGCCCATGAATACATTCAAAAATGTGCCTTAGAAACCGTAGATGGGTTATTTTTACATCCGCTGGTGGGCGCAACCAAGGAAGATGATATTCCGGCCGATGTGCGGATGCGCTGTTATGAAATTATGATGGAGCATTACTTTCCCCAGGATCGGGTTATTTTAGCGATCAATCCTGCGGCGATGCGCTATGCCGGGCCTCGGGAAGCGATTTTCCATGCCCTGGTACGGAAAAACTATGGGTGTACCCACTTTATTGTTGGCCGGGATCATGCCGGGGTGGGGGACTACTACGGAACCTATGATGCCCAATACATTTTTGCCGAATTTGATCGGGATGAGTTGGGGATTATGCCGATGATGTTTGAGCACGCCTTTTACTGTACCCGCACCCAATCCATGGCCACTACCAAAACTAGCCCCAGCAAACCCGAGGAGCGGATCCATTTATCAGGAACTAAGGTGCGGGAAATGTTGCGGCGCGGAGAATTGCCCCCTCCCGAGTTTTCCCGGCCAGAAGTGGCGGCGGAATTGGTCCGAGCCATGCAGGTTCCTGTTTGACGTGATCTGTCGTGAAAAATCTCTGGGCCGGGATTGGGTTTCAGGGGGGTGTGACTGGTACTGATCTGGAGACTGCGCTCCTCAACGTCCTCCAGGCCCATGCCCTATCTGCCCAGGCCTTGATTGGGATAGCAAGTTTAGATCGCAAACGAAACTCCCAAGCTTTACAGGACTTGGCCCAGGCCTGGCAGTTAGAGTTACAGTTCTTTAGCTCTGAGGAACTTAACTCTCTTTGGACTCCTAACCCTTCTCAGCAAGCCTTCATCCATGTCCAGGCCCGGAGTGTGGCCGAAGCAGCGGCTCTTGGGGGAGCTAAGTCAGCCCAGTTAATAATCCCCAAGCAAATTTATCGGACAGCAAGCCAGCGGGCCATTACCTTAGCCATCAGTCAAGTTGGGTCTGACCTGCCTGAGATGGATCGCTGCAACCGGGTTGTCTGATGATCCAAGCCTATTTTCTTGTGGACTAGGTGATTTAGTCCCAATTCTCCAGTTAATATCGTCATGGGTTTGATTTATGGCGGAACCAATACCGATGTCTGCTTTTTTGTTACTACAGCCTTGGCGAAACATTACCCTAACGGCCTTGCTCGCGGCCTGGACAGTAGTCCTAGCTGGGGAAGTCAAAGCCGAAACAGTCTTGGAAAAGATTCAACGCACCGGGGTAATCACGGCTGGGACACGAGATGACGCGGTTCCCTTTGGCTTCAAGCAGAATGGTCAATTGGTGGGCTATGCAGTGGACTTATTAGGGCTGATTCGAGAGCGGGCCGAGCGAGATCTGCAAAAACCCATTCGCCTGGAACTGGTTCCCGTTACCCCCAGCAATCGCATTTCCCTGGTTCAGGCGCGCAAAATTGATATTGAATGTGGGGCCACTTCCCGCACCTGGAATCGGGCTAAGTTTGTTGATTTTTCTGTGCCGTTCTTTTTGGCTGGAACACAACTGCTCGTCAAAGCTGGCAACCCGGCCCAAGGGCCTGCGGCACTGGCAGGCCAAAAAGTTGGGGTTATTAAAGGCACCACCAATGAAGGGGCCATTCTCAATCTTCGCCCCACCGTGGATGTGGTCTATGTCCCAGATCGGGCCGCGGGAGTGGCTGCCGTGGCTTCAGGGAAAATTGCCGCCTTTGCCAGTGATGGGGTGTTATTGGAGGGAAACCTGAAGGTCAATCATACAGCGGAGAATTTTCGGATCATTCCCCCCGTTCCAATTCAATCCGAAGCCTATGCCTGTATGGTTCCCCCTAATCAGTCGGGGTGGCGGAATCTGGTTGATGTCACCTTGTTGAGCTTCATGGAGGGCCTGGTCAGTCAGCAACCCGCACCGACCCAACTCTATAACCGCTGGTTTGGGCCAACGGGTTTTGTCCCTTATCCCGAACAAATCAATATTCAGTTTTTCAAAGGGATTCTTAATACCCAAGAGCGCCCCCCCCGCTAGGGTCTGGCAAATGTCCTGTGGTGAAGCCTAACTCCGCCAGCGGAGAATTTGGGACTTGACTGGGTTGGTAAATTCTCGGCCCTCGGCCTGGGCCTGAGAAAATTCTTTTTTGACTTGGTAATACCAACGGACTTGTGCGTCTCCATCCCCAACGAGCATTAAATTGGGGTCATACCGGAGGCCCTCCTGTTGCTTCGCCACCATAGCTAGGTCTTGATGGACAAAGGTATTCACAAAGGGCAGCAAAAACGGCTTGAGCCAAGTAATCCAGGGAGTTGTCCAGTAAAAGAGGGTAGTAACTTCGGTTTGGGTGGCCGTAATTGGGGTCATGGTTGTTAAGTTACAGAGGGTATTGGGGCCTGTAAAGGTGGCTTCGATGCGAACTCCAGGTAATTGAAAACTAATTTCAACTTCCGGTGTCCCCCCCAAGAGCCGATAGAAAAAGGTGGTTTTCAAAAGACGATGGCGGCGCATGGTAAAACCCAAGGGAGCGGGATCAAAGGCCTTGGCTTTTTCAAAGAGGGGAGCATCGGTACGCCACCACCAGGCCCGATGGACAAAGGGAACGTGTTGCGGGTCAACCAAGCCACTAATGGCATAATCCACATGGCAAGGAAATTGAAACTGCTGCCAGGCCTGGGCGGCAAAATCCAAGCCAAAACCAGGAACTGTGGGAATGTCTAACTCTAGGGGGGGCTGGTCTCCGGGTTTGGCCGGCATAAAAATCCAAATATTCCCCTGCACTTCCCGGACTGGGTAGGATTGAACACAAATTTTTTGGGTATTAAACTGCTGTTCTGCCACCAGGCCAGGAATCAGGGTACATTCCCCCTGCGGATTAAATCGCCAGCCGTGATAGGGACATTCCACCTCCGTCCCAACTAACCGCCCATAGCGTAAAGGCACACCTCGGTGGGGACAGAGATCTCGCATCGCAAAAACCTGCCCCGCTTCGGTACGGCCAAACAAGATGGGTTCTTCTAAGAGGGTTTTACCCAAGAGTTGGCCGGGTTGAAGCTGCTGCCCCGGTAGAGCGTAGTACCAAAGGTTGCGGAGAAAGTATAAATCACGCTCCCCACTCATAACCTAGAAATCGTCCTCCCCAAACTCATCGGGTTCTAAGTTTTCTTCCAGAGGTTCTGGAGGTTCACTGGGGGTTTGTAACTCGGCTTCCGTGGCCTGATCCCCACCACTAATCACCACTAAGTCCACCTGCTGGCGATAGGAATCCACACTCTTAATCTGGACTTCGACTCGATCTCCTAAACGATAGCGCAGGCGATTCCGCCGTCCAGTTAAGGTTTGGGCCTGGGAGCGATACTCATACCAGTCATCCTTTAGGGAACTGACATGGACAAGGCCCTCCACAGAGAACTCAATTAACTCCACAAAGAAGCCATAGGATTGAACTCCGGTAATAATGCCCGGCCGGACTTCGCCAATACAGGCCTGGACTTGTCGCACCCGTTCTAAGCCTTGTAAATCTTTGAGGGCCTGGAAGGTGGTTTTCTCCCGCTCTTGGAGTTGGGCCATGATCTCACTGGCATGGGTTTCTAAATCCCGTTGAGTTTCGGCGGGTAGTACGTTCCAGTTCACCTGCCCCAAACAGGAACTATGGCGTAAGTTGACGGTCTCTTTGGTGCGGGCAGAACGACGATCGCGACCTTGGCTAAAGAGGGCATACCAAACCCGCTGATTAAACCCATCCCCATACCGTTGCAAGGGCGCACTAAATTGGGCATAGCCGTTCAGCAGACCCAAGCTAAAGTGGGGGCCAGGGACAAGCTGATTGGTGGGGGATTTTAAGGTATCTAGAAGAGATTCCACCAAGACCGGGGCCAGGTCTGCACTTAAAAGCTGAGTGCCAAACCGTTGATAATCACTAGCATTGACCCCATCGGGAATTGTTAGTTCCAGGGGCAAGCCCAGGTTACGGGTCAACTTGAGAAAATCTTGGATGGCATAGAGTTCAGGGGAGAGTTGTACCCGATAAATGGCCGGCAACCCCAACCCTTGCAGATGAGTTCCCAGGAGTTGGTTGACCAAGACCATGATTTCCGATCGGGCCAGGCCAGGCTCCGTTATCATCGCCCCAAGAACGCCTTCATCAGGATATAAGTGGGGAAGTTGTCGGCTCAGGGTTAAATCCACACTGCCCCGTGCCCGCCGCTTAGTCCGCAGAGCTTGGGTTAGCTGGGTCAAATTTGCCAGAATGGGGCTGAGTCCTTTGTTGGCTTTTTTCTCGCTCAGGGTCTGGGCTTCCTCAGGAGTAATCTGGTGTTTAACCTGGATCAGGGTGGGTTGAACCTCATAGGCCTGGACATCGCCACTGACATCAAGGGTCAAAATTACAGAAAATGCCAGCCGATCTACGCCTGGAGTTAGCCGTAAGACCTCAAGCTGGGGCGGATAAAGGGGAATGGTTAACCCGACTGCACTGACTGCCAGGCCCCGCCGTTGCGCCTCCCGATCTAAGGGGGAATTTAAGGGAACTTGACTGGCAATATCGGCAAAATGCACCCCTAGCTGCCAAGTTTGGCTACCGATAGGAACCAAGGAAAAGGCTACTTCCAGTTCTTGGCGAGGGGCAGCGATAACGATGGTTTCTAAGTCTCGTAAATCTTGGCGGGTTAGTTCTGGATCAGGCCTGGCGAGGAGGAGTTCAGAAGGGGCCTGGAGGGCCGGGGGAAAGGGGCGAGTTAAATCATGTTTACAGCAGACTAGATCCACCACATTGGCAGATTGAGCATCGGGTCCGAGGAGTCGGACAACTTGCCCCAAGGGTAAATAGCCCCCCAAGGGATAGCGAATAATTTCCACATGAACCAGTTGATCCACGAGATCATTCAAGTCCGGGGCCATCTCGCTGGGGATAAGTTCGATTTCAAAGAGCAACCGATCATCTAAGGGAACCCCCCGCAGGCCAGCTTCCGTTTGTCGAATCCGGGCCATGACCGAAGGATTATTCCGCTCCAGAATGAGTTTAACTTCCCCCTCCGGTGATTTTTTCCGCCGTCCCTCTCGCGTTACTTTGACTAACACCCGATCCCCGTTCCAAGCCGTACTGAGTTGATGTTCGCGGACAAAAATATCTTCCCCCGCCCCATCCTCTTGAATCGCAAAGCAAAAGCCTTTACTGGAGCAGCGTAAGCGACCTTCAATCACCCCAGTTTCGACAACCCGCCGATATTTACCCCGCTCCTTGACCAAGATGCCAATCTTTTCCAGGGCATCCAAGGCAATTTGCAACCGTTGGAGAGAGTACTCATCTTCGCAACCGAGTTTTTTTTCAAGGGCTTTAGGGGCGACTAATTTATCATCACTGAAGTTGGCCAACAAACTGGCAATTGAAAGCTCCATGCGTCGTCTCGTCAAAGAAAGGGTAGGTCATTGATTGTCAGGGGATCGAACCCGGCCAGGGTAAATTGAACCACTCATCAATTCCGGTTGTGGGGTTGGCGACTCAGGCCAAGATACGCAGGGATTCTCGTTCCGGGGCCTGGGATAACTTGGGAAGATACCGGATCGCCAGGATTAACCCCAACCGATTGCCACTCCATCAAGTCCCACAATGGCTCGTTAACCTACTGGCACAAACTCAATCACCATCATCATAAAGGGAGTTGCGTTGCTTCTGTGCACGAAAAGCCCTAGATTTGAGGAATGGCTTTTGATAAGCCTGGTTCAGTTCCACAGTCGGTAATGGTAGTAAGGTATGACAGAGGCAGAAATTTTCGAGCAAGTGAAGAAGATCGTTGCGGATCAACTGAGTGTCGATACCGAGAAGGTGACTCCCGAAGCTGATTTTGCCAATGATCTCAGTGCCGACTCCCTGGATGTGGTTGAGTTAGTCATGGCTTTGGAAGAAGAGTTTAGTGTAGAAATCCCAGACGAATCTGCCGAGAAAATTAAGACCGTCCAAGATGCAGTTGACTTCATTAGCGGTAAAGTAGCAGCCTAAGGCTTTCGGACTATGACACAGGGTGACGTGAAACGGGTAGTGGTGACTGGCCTGGGGGCAATTACGCCCATTGGCAATACCCTTACAGACTACTGGCAAGGATTAATTGCTGGCAGAAACGGGATTGGCCCGATTACCCTATTTGAGCCATCACGTCATGCCTGTCGAATTGCCGGGGAGGTGAAGGGGTTTGATCCAGAAGCCTTCATGGATCGCAAAGATGCCAAGCGGATGGATCGGTTTGCCCAGTTTGGGGTGGCCGCCAGTAAGCAAGCCCTGGCCGATGCTGGGTTGATTATTGATGACCAAAACGCGCCCCAAGTTGGGATCATTATTGGTACGGGTGTCGGTGGACTAAAGGTGATGGAAGATCAGCAAGAGGTCTATCTCACTCGCGGCCCTGATCGCTGTAGCCCCTTCATGATTCCGATGATGATTGCCAATATGGCGGCGGGGTTAACGGCCATTCATACCGGTGCCAAGGGGCCTAATTCCTGTTCTGTAACGGCCTGTGCCGCAGGTTCCAATGCCATTGGAGATGCTTTTCGTTTAATTCAACATGGTTATGCCCAGGCCATGATTTGTGGCGGAGCTGAAGCGGCCATTACTCCTCTTTCCGTAGCTGGATTTGCCTCGGCCCGGGCCTTATCAACCCGCAATGATGACCCGGCCCATGCCAGTCGCCCCTTTGATATCAATCGAGATGGGTTTGTCTTAGGTGAAGGTGCCGGGATTGTCATTTTAGAAGAACTCACTGCGGCCCAGGCCCGAGGGGCAAGAATTTATGCGGAGATTGTTGGCTATGGTCTCACCTGTGATGCTTACCACATGACGGCCCCCTCTCCCGGTGGTGAAGGCGCGGCCCGAGCGATTGAATTTTGCCTGAAAGATGCCGGAATTACCCCGGATCAAGTCAGTTATGTGAACGCCCACGGCACCAG
Source organism: Pseudocalidococcus azoricus BACA0444 (assembly GCF_031729055.1). Classification (NCBI taxonomy): domain Bacteria; kingdom Bacillati; phylum Cyanobacteriota; class Cyanophyceae; order Acaryochloridales; family Thermosynechococcaceae; genus Pseudocalidococcus; species Pseudocalidococcus azoricus. Next base: position 16,029 of record NZ_JAVMIP010000004.1, read on the forward strand.
CACCCCCGCCAACGACAGCACCGAAACCGCAGCCATTAAGCGCGCCCTGGGTGATAATGCCTACAACATTGCCATCAGTTCAACCAAGTCCATGACTGGGCATTTACTCGGTGGATCGGGAGGGATTGAAGCGATTGCCGCAATTATGGCAGTACATCACGACATTATTCCGCCAACTATTAACCTGGAAACTCCAGACCCGGCCTGTGATTTAGATTATGTCCCCCACACGAGTCGGGAAAGTCAGGTGGATATTGCTTTATCAAATTCTTTTGGCTTTGGTGGCCATAATGTAACCCTCGGATTCCGCAAGTTCCAGAGTTAGTTTGCCGATCTTTTGTCAATGGTTCTATCAGTAGTTTCAAAGAGGTTGGTATCAGATTAGCCATTAAATCTGCATTGAGATTTTCAAGAGAGATTAACAAGCCACAATATTCTTCGCCATATAGTCAGGGGATTACCTAAATTGAGGATGAATCTCAGGTAAACTACGTTTTGAGCATTTTCCAAAGTTTAAGGGAAGAAGCGATCTTGAAAATAGGCAAAGACTGGTACAGAACTCAATGCCGATTGATTGCCCGAATGCCCTATGAAAGTCTTACCAATCTTGCCAGGGAAACAGTTTTGACTGCCATCCACCCAACCCTAAATGGGTCAGGCCATGGCAAATAATCTAGTTCTCTTAAGTCTTCAATAACCAATTGCGATACCCTATCCCCCAGGCCTTGTGTCACCATGTAAAGAAAGATGGCTGAACAAGACAGAAGATCTTTCATTTCAGCGCAGGAGGTTATCTATGGTCGTTGCATCTGCCACTCGCCCCGCCCGGTTGACCCTGGAAACCCAGGCCATTGCCCCTGATACGACTGCCTTAAGATGTTTGGATTGGGATCGAGAACGGTTTGACATTGAGTTTGGCCTGGAAAATGGCACTACCTATAATTCCTTTATCATTCGGGGTGAAAAACTGGCCCTAGTAGATACCTCCCATGCCAAGTTTCGGGATATTTACCTAGAAAAGCTTTGGGAACTGATTGATCCGACCGAATTGGATTATTTGATCATCAGCCATACGGAACCGGATCACAGTGGCCTGGTGAAAGATGTGCTAGCCAAAGCCCCGCAGGTCGTTGTTGTGGGTTCAAAAGTCGCGCTGCAATTCCTGAGTGGGTTTGTCCATCAGCCGTTTCAACAGCAAATTATCAAAAACGGCGATCAAATTGATTTGGGTCATGGTCACAGCATCGAATTTGTCATGGCCCCCAATCTTCACTGGCCCGACACGATCCTCTCCTATGACCACGGTACGCAAACCCTGTTTACCTGTGATGTTTTCGGGATGCACTACTGCAATGATGACACCTACGACAGCGACCCGGAAGTGATTGCCCCCGACTTCAAGTTTTACTACGACTGCCTCATGGGCCCCAATGCTCGCTCCGTGTTGTCTGCCCTCAAACGCATGGGAGATTTACCGGAAGTTAAGCTAATTGCCACCGGCCACGGCCCCCTGTTGAAAGAGCATTTAACAGATTGGGTAGAAAACTACCGGATCTGGAGCCAGGCCCAGGCCAAAGCAGCGGCAACAATTGCGCTGTTCTATCAACCCGGCTATGGCTACAGTGATGTTTTAGCAGAGGCGATTAACCGAGGCGCGAGTAAAACTGGGGTAGTGGTTGAACCTGTTGACCTGACCACCACAGATCAGCAAGAAGTCCGGGAAATTGTCGATATTGCCGCCGGAATCATTATCGGTATGCCCGACAGTACCGCCCAAACCAGCCTCAGCACTATCCTCGCCACCGCCCATAACAAGCAGGCCATTGGGGTCTTTGAAACCGGAGTTGTCGGGAGTGAAGCTGCCTATCCCCTCTTTAATCAATTTCGCGACTTGGGGTTAACGCCCTCTTTTCCGGTGATTCGCGTGGCTGAAGCTCCCCATGAAGCCCTCCTGCAACAGGCCGAGGAAGCCGGAACCGATATGGGGCAATGGTTACTCCGAGATCGCACTGTTAAGCAAATGAAATCCTTAGATACGGATTTGGATAAAGCCTTAGGGCGGTTGAGTGGTGGACTGTATATTATTACGGCTCAAAAAGGGGATATTAACAGTGCCATGTTGGCTTCTTGGGTGGCCCAGGCCAGTGTTGAACCCTTGGGCGTGACGATTGCGGTGGCTAAAGATCGGGCGATTGAATCCTTTATGCACGTGGGCGATACCTTTGTCCTGAATGTATTGGAAGAAGGCAACTATCAACCCCTGATGCGCCACTTCCTCAAACGCTTTCCCCCTGGGGCCGACCGCTTTGCCACAATCAAAACCTATCCGGCAAACAATGGCAGCCCGATTTTGGCCGATGCGCTCGCCTATGTGGAATGTACTGTTGTCAATCGCTTGGACTGTCATGATCATTGGTTGGTCTATAGCACGATTGAAACTGGCCGAGTCTCAAAACCGGATGCCTTAACTGCCGTCCATCATCGCAAAGTGGGGAATCATTACTAAGCATAAGCAAAAAACTGGTTTATACCTGAGTTACCCTCTTCATTGCTGCGAGGTCTGAGATGCTTACTACCCAGTCAATCGTCACATTTGCCGAGTATTTAGACAATGCAGCCAAATCCAATACCTGCTATGAGCTTGTTCAGGGTAACTTAGTTCCCATGACTCCTGCAACGTTTCTCCACACCTGGATTGCGAAGTTCCTGGAGCGGCTCTTTGATCAACAAATTATGACCCATAGCTATTCTTGGGTAACGTATCGAGAAACAGTTGGGCTACGGATCGGAACCAACACAGTGCGGTTACCGGATGTTGTTGTTGCGCCCTTAAGTGCAGTTGAAAACCTTAAGATGAACTCATCAGTCATCCAGTCTGCTGTTCCTTTAGTGGTTGAAACTATCAGTCCAAGCTTGATCCACGAGAATTACCAGGCCAAGCTTCAGGACTATCAATCTATTAACGTTCAAGAATATTGGATTGTTAACCCATTAGAGTTAAATAAAGTCAGCATTTACAAAGGACAAGATAATAACTATCAACTAACTATTTTTGAGCAAAATCAGCCTATTCAATCCCAAGTTTTTCCTGAGTTAAAGGTTACACCCAATCAAATTTTTGCTGCATCAGCCCAAGGATGTTGATTGCGAAACCTACAACAAATCAAGAGGCTAGTATGATTACAACAACTCAGAAGCTCACGTTTGAAGAGTACTTAACCTATGATGATGGTACTGATACACGGTATGAATTGGTTGAGGGTCAGTTAGTTTCAATGACTCCAGCAACCTGGCAGCATTATTTTATTACTCATTTCATCTTTGAAACTTTGTTACAAGAAATCAGACGCTTGCACTTACCTTGGATGATTTTTGTAGAACCAGGCCAACGAACCGGCGTTAGTACCTCCAGAATTCCTGATCTTGCTGTAATTCCCACGCAACAGTTAAAGGCATTGAAATCTCGTTCAGCCGTATCTGAATCCCCAGTCTTACTTGCTATTGAAGTGGTGAGTCCCAGTTTGATTCAAGATGATTACATAACCAAACGAGACGAGTACCAGGCCACGGGAATTCCTGAATATTGGGTTGTAGATGCTATTAGCGATGATCCCAGAATTACCATTCACACCTTGCATAATCAAGTTTATGAACTACAGGTTTTTCGTGATGCTGAATTATTGACTTCTCCGACATTGCCTGAATTGAAAATTGCTGCTGCTCAAATTCTTAATGCCTAGCTAGAGGATGTCATAAAATGCAGATAACCGCCGCTCAAAAACTGACATTTGAGGAATACCTAGCCTATGATGATGGCACTAATCTACGGTATGAATTAGTCAATGGGCAATTATTACCAATGGCTCCCCCCAAACCAAAGCATCAATTTATCGTACGAGCTTTAACTCTTGCATTTGAGCAGGAAATCTATCGTCTTAAATTGCCTAGGATGACATTAACTAATATCGGAGTCAGAACCGGATTGAGATCTTGCCGATGCCCTGATCTTTGCTTGACAACCATTGAACAGGCAAGAGAAATTGATGAAAAATCAGGAGTTTTTGAAACCCCACCCTTACTTGCGGTTGAAGTCGTCAGTCCCAGTTCGGTTGAAGATGATTACATAACCAAACGTGATGAATACCAGGCCACGGGAATTCCTGAATATTGGGTTGTAGATGCTATCAGTGATGATTCCAGAATTACCATTCATACCCTTAAAGGTGAGGTTTATAATTTACAAGTTTTTCGTAATCAAGAGCAGTTAGTTTCTGCCACATTTCCAGAATTAAAAGTTACGGCTGAAGCAATTCTAAATGCATAAATTTCTTCTCATTGCAGGACATCTCTATGACTCTGACTCAAACCCGGCCCCGTGATGTACAAGTTACCGAAATTGGCACGAATACAATTGTCTTACGGTCACGCACCTGGGAGCGGCTCAAGTTTGAAATTGAATATGGACGGCAACAGGGAACTACCTCTAATTCCTATCTGATCCAGACCGAGCAAAGTGCCTTAATCGATCCGCCGGGAGAATCGTTTACGGAGCTTTATTTAGCCGAGCTAGTACAGCATATTTATCTCCAAAAACTGAACTATATTGTTCTGGGGCATCTCAACTCTAACCGCCTGACTACCCTAAAAACCCTGCAACACCTTGCGCCCCAGGCCATCTTTGTCTGTTCTAAACCCGGAGCCATCACTCTCAAAGCCGCCTTAGGGACAGATGTGAATGTTTGGGTTCCCCGCAATGATGCGGTTTTAGACTTGGGACAGGATCATCAACTCCAATTTATTTTTGCCCCCACGCCCCGCTGGCCCGATGGATTGTTAACCTATGATCCGGTGACGCGAATTTTATATACGGATAAATTTTTTGGGACTCATGTCTGTGGGGATGCAGTCTATGACGAGGCCTGGAAAAAGCTGGATCAAGACCGGCGCTATTACTTTGACTGTCTCCATGCGGCCCAATCCCGTCAAGTCGAAACAGCCCTCGATAAAATTGCCACCCTCACCCCGAAAATGTATGCCCCGGCCCACGGCCCCCTTGTTCGGTTCAGCCTCAGTCGCTTAAATCATGATTATCGGCAATGGTCCCAGGAGCAAAAGGAACAAGATACAACCGTTGCACTCCTCTATGCTTCGGCCTATGGCAATACGGCGATTATGGCCCAGGCCTTGGCGAAAGGCTTATCCGATGCTGGGATTAAAGTCGAATCTATCAACTGTGAAGCCACACCACCCAACGAAATCCAAACCATTGTCAGTGAAGCCGATGGCTTTTTGATTGGCTCTCCTACTCTCGGCGGCCATATGCCCACCCAAGTCCAAACAGCCCTGGGTCTGGTGCTCTCCCATGCGGCCAAAACAAAACTGGCCGGGGTTTTTGGTTCCTATGGCTGGAGTGGCGAGGCGGTGGATGAAATTGAAAGTAAGCTCCAAGACGCAGGGTATGCCTTGGGATTTGAAACTTTGCGGGTGAAATTTACGCCGACTGAGCAAGATTTATTGGCCTGTGAAGCCGCCGGAACCGAATTTGCCCAGGCCCTGAAGAAAGCCCGCAAAAGTCGCACGGTTCGCCAACCTGTGTTATTGGATGTGCAAGCGGATCGGACAGAGCAGGCCGTCGGGCGTGTAGTTGGTTCTCTTTGTGTCTTAACGACTCCCAGTAGTGATTTAGAGGATCTAACCCAGGCCGAGTCAGTCTTAGTCTCATGGGTTTCCCAGGCCTCCTTTAATCCCCCCGGATTGACCGTGGCCCTGAGGCGGGATTGGGCGGAAAACACCTGCCAGATTGGAGATGTTTTTGTCTTGAATATTCTCAAGGAAGGCTTAAATATCCGCCGGAGTTTTCAACAACCCCTCAAACCCGGTGCAACACCCTTGACCGAGTTGAGATTAACAGCAGCTAGTAACGGCTGTCCAGTCATTACGGATGCCTTAGCCTATTTGGAATGTCAGGTAGAATCTCGCTTAGAATGTGGGGATCATTGGCTGGTCTATGCCGTTGTCCAGGCCGGGCATTTACTGGAGGATAATGGCTTAACGGCAATTCAACATCGCAAATCCGGGCAGCAATATTAACACCAACTCATTAAAACTGCCCCACTAACCGCTCCACCTGCTCCTTGGCCGTTTTCAAATCACAGCCCGTTAACAGCCGATACCGTTTGATGGCTGCAATTTTCTGGCCCTGCTGCACCAAATCCCTAATCATCATTTTCTCACCCATTGTCAGAGAGACGGGATCAGCGTCATAGTCAAGGGCCGAGTTACGTTCAGCATTGATGCGATTGAGGCTAAGAAAAAAAGCCAGAACCGCTAAAGAGAGCAAAAATAACAACCCAATCCCAATGACAACCGTAATCGCCATAGATTTAACTCCCAACCTGAGGCATAGGTTTATATAGGCTGTTCTGAGAGAATAGAACTGTCAAAAAAACTACCCACAAAGTATTTTTCGACTGGTCTCCCTCTGATCCTAAATGAGTAACCCTAAATGAGTAACGCTATATGAGCAAGACTACCGCTATTGGGGCATCTTTGGTGCGGAGGACGCATCCGTAACCCGCTGTCGAAAATTAGTCACATTTTGATAGAAAGGTAGGGTGTCCAGTTCTTGATCGCAGTTGGGGCCAATTTTAGGAGTCTTATGAGCACAACATCTGGCAAATTAGTGGTGATCACCGGCCCGAGTGGGGTTGGTAAAGGGACACTTTTACGCAAGTTTTTAGCCAAATATCCAGACACCTATTTTTCTGTCTCGGCTACCACTCGCGCCCCCCGGCCTGGGGAAATTGATGGCCAAGATTACTATTTTGTCTCAACTGAGAAATTCCAGGCCATGATTCAAGCCAATGAACTTTTGGAATGGGCCGAGTTTGCTGGCAATTTTTATGGCACCCCCCGAGATCCAGTCGTGACTCAGGTTGCCGCTAGCCGGTTAGTAATCTTAGAAATTGAACTGGCCGGAGCTAGACAAGTCCGCACCACCTATCCCCAGGCCTGCCAAATCTTTATTGCCCCCCCATCTCTAGCTGAACTCGAACGCCGGATTCGTCTGCGGGGCCAAGATTCAGAACCTGCCATCAGCCGCCGCCTCGAACGGGCCAAAATTGAACTAGAGGCTGCCCATGAGTTTGACTATCAAATCATTAACGAAGATTTAGACGTTGCTTTACGGGGCCTGGAAGGGATTGTCTGTTAAAGATACCAATAAAGATGCCAAGCCCTAGTAAAAAACCCCCAGGCCAGGCGCGTGAGGGCAAAATCAGATTCGTTCAATTGAGAAATAGAGGAGCTTAGACTGTCGCTAAATTTTGCGCCACAAAGTCCCAGTTCACCAACTTACTCAAGAAGTTTTCAATAAAGCCAGGCCGGGCATTTTGGAAATCCAAGTAGTAGGCGTGCTCCCAAACATCCAAGGTCAGCAAAGGCACTTGCCCATGCACGAGGGGATTTTCGGCATTAGGGGTTTTGGTCACTTTGAGGGTGCCACCTTCGGAAACCAACCAGGCCCAGCCACTGCCGAATTGGGTTGCCGCGGCGGTGGAAAATTGTTTCTTAAACTCATCAAAGCTGCCAAAGGCACTCTCAAGCCGAGCCGCTAACTCTCCCGTTGGCACACCCCCACCCGCAGGCTTGAGGGAATTCCAGAAAAAGGTATGATTCCAGACTTGAGCCGCATTGTTGAAAATTCCGGCTTTACTGGGATCACTGAAACTAATCCGAATCACATCTTCTAAAGACTTATCGGCTAATTCCGTATCTTGGGTGAGTTTGTTGAGATTATCCACATAGGCTTTATGGTGCTTGCCATAGTGGAATTCAAATGTCCGGCCCGACATCCCATAGGGTTCTAAGGCACCAAAATCAAAGGGTAGAGGTGGTTGCTGAAATGCCATACGTGTTCAAGACCTCTTGTCAGAATCTAAAGTGAAAAAATGACTGGACAGAAACTGATGTGACGGCTCAAGCCAATTTTTGCAAAACCATCAAGCCAGCTTTAACAATTCTCAATGATTCTAACACTCACCCGCAACGAGACTAAATGCTAGAGCTATCGGAGGACGGAACCACTGTTTGCTGTACCCCCCTGCGATGCCGCCAGGCCGAGAAAGCAACCCAAGCCCCCAGGCCTGCCAAGGCCAACAAACTAAATTGGGCCACCCAACTAACTAAGGTTTCTAAGGAGACTAATCGCCCAGCAAAATAGGCCAAGGAGACCATCACTCCTGCCCACAAAGCCGCCCCCGCCACATTACAGAGCAAAAATTGACCATAGGGCATCTGGGAAATTCCCGCCAACGGTCCAGCAAAAATCCGTAACAAGGCGACAAACCGCCCCAGGAAAACCGCCCGGGGTGCATTACAACTAAACCGATTCCGCAAATCCTCCAGTTGGGTCACATCCAGTTTGAAAAATTCCCCAATCTTGAGCAACAACGGCCAGCCTCCCAGTCGCCCCAACCAGTAGCCAAAGTTATCCCCCAAGGTGGCCCCGAGAATCGCACAGCCCAAGACAATGGCAAAGCGCATTTCGCCACTACCGGATAAAAATCCCCCCACAAGGACAATTGTTTCTCCTGGGAGCGGAATCCCCATATTTTCCAACATGATCCCCCCCAGGATTGTCCAATAGCCATACTCACGAGCAAAGTCTTGAACCACATCGAGGGAAATTTCCGGCAAGAGCATAGGGGTTAGGGGTGAAAAAGGGAGAGCGTTACGGCCTAGAGCTATTTTTTACTGTAGCGGGTTTCTGAGTATGAAGAATATTTTCGTGAGATTTTTTTGACCCGCGCCAATGTGGGCCGGAATTGATCGGGGCCTGGCCAAGTTCCTTAGAATTAAGGCAGGTTAATTTTTGTTCCTGACTTCAAATTTTCCTTTCCTTCACTGTTCTGCCTAAATGCTCAGCCCAGGCCCACAACCCACTTCGGGGGGATTTCTTTCCCTGCTCCACAACCGCAACTTCCTCAAACTCTGGAGCGGGCAGATCATTTCCCAATTGGGAGACAAGATTTTCTTGGTGCTTTTAATTACCCTTGTGGTCAACTATCAGGCCCCGGCCTACTTAGCGACCTCTATGGCTTCGGCGGTGATGGTGGCGAATACCTTGCCTGCGGTTTTTTTTGGGTCGGCGGCCGGAATTTTTGTCGATCGCTATCCGAAACGTACCATTCTCAGTGTCACGAATATTTTGCGGGGGCTATTGGTGCTAACAATTCCCTTTTTACCCAATGAGTTTGCGCTGCTGTTGCTAGTGGCTTTTTTAGAGTCCATCTTGACCCAGTTTTTTGCCCCGGCGGAACAAGCGGCGATTCCCTTGCTGGTGGATGAAAAAAATCTCCTCTCCGCCAATGCCCTGTTTATTACCACCATGATGGGGTCTTTAGTCATTGGGTTTGCCATTGGGGAGCCGGTCTTGAGTTGGGCCCAAAGTTGGGGCAAGCTTGGGCGGGAGTTTTTTGTTGGGGGACTGTATATCTCGGCCGGCTTGGTCTTGAGTTGGATTCGCGTCGAGGAATCTGTCACCACCCATGAGCAAAAATGGCAGTTTATTGGGGATCTCAAAGATGGCTTTGGCTACTTACGGAAGAATAAGCTGCTCGGCCAGGCCATGCTCCAACTCACGGTTTTATATTGCGTCTTTGCGGCCTTAACTGTCTTAGCCGTTGGTCTGGCCCAGGAAATTGGCCTGAAACCGAATCAGTTTGGCTTTCTTTTGGCTGGCTCTGGGGCCGGGTTGATCTTGGGGGCCGGCATTTTAGGGCAGTGGGGAGAGCGTTGGTCAGATCGGCCCTTACCCCTCTATGGCTTTTTAAGTATGGCGTTTGTCCTGCTGGTCTTTGCCTTTGTGGATCGCCTCTGGCTGGGTCTGGGTTTAAGTGTGTTTTTGGGCATTGGAGCCTCGTTTATTGGTGTCCCGATGCAAACCCTGATCCAAATTAAAACTCCCCCCGAAATGCGCGGCAAAGTCTTTGGTTTTCAAAACAATATTGTCAACATTGCTCTGAGTGTCCCCTTGGCTTTGGCTGGCATTCTTGCGGATTTAGTGGGCTTGCAAGCAGTATTAGTGGGTTTAGGGATTGTCGTGGCAGTAGCGGGCATCTGGGCTTGGCAGAAAGGGCAACAGATTGTCGAAGAGAGCATTTGAGATTGAGCGTCTGGGCCTGGGGGGTGTACATCCGGCCGGTTTCAAACATAGAGATCATCTAGGGGATTTCGACGCTTGCCCCATAGGACACCCCAGGAATACAGGCAATGGGTTCACCCTCTAACTCGCCCATAAAAAAGCCAGCCGGATCGGTGTTGTAAAACCTAGTGGCATCAAACTGGCCTGGGTTCCAACCTTCCGCCGCCGCCCAACCGGGTAATTCTGGAACCTCAGCAATAAAATTATTATCTTCCTGACTCCAGTAAATAATTACTTGATATTTGATTTGTGACATTATCAGGCCTTAAGCCCCGGAAGCCGCCGAACCCTCGTGGGCTGTTTTCACCCACTTCAACCGCTTAGCCCGCACCGACATCCGCAACGTCACCCCGGCCACCACCGGCAACCAATGGAGCATATAAACCGTGGCCCGAATCGCTGAAAATACCAAGCTAACCAAATGCATCGGTAGGGCCTGGGTGCGGGGAATCGCCCGTAACATCCCAATCACAGAAAGCGTCAAACTCAGGCTGGTCAAGGGGATTAACAGGGGGGATTTGGCCCGTAAGGCTGCCATTAAAAGGTCGGGAATTGTGGCCGTGGGAATCCCATATTTGATCATCAGCCAGAACAACATATCTAGGCTTTTGCGGGTGCCGAGGCGATTGCGAACTAACTCTGACCAATAATCGAGATAGCTTTGATAGCCCCCTTCCGCCCAGCGATTCCGTTGATGCCAAAGTGCTTTTGCAGTCGTCACTCCTTCTTCGGATACAGCGGGATCCATGAGCAGATCAATATCCCAGGCCTGGAGGTGGAGCTGTAAACTTAAGTCCAAATCATCGGTAATTGTCGATTCATTCCAACCGCCACAATCCGCCAAGGCCGCCCGCCGGACAAACTGCCCATTCCCCCGTAGTTCCCCCAGGCCCCCGACCGCAATTCGTTGTTGTTGAAAATAGGCATCTAAGGCCATCTCGGCGGTTTGCCCCTGAGTCCAGAAATTAATATCACTGTTGCTAATGGCTTTACGGACTTGGACAGCCCCAACTCTCGGAGCTTGAAAACGGGTGATTACGGTTTTAACCAGGCCTGGGTCAATCACCGCATCGGCATCAAACACACCAATAATTTCACCCTGGGTCAGGGGTAAAACTTGATTCAATGCCCCCGATTTGCCGCCAGTGGCTCCCAGCCCTCGCCGTAAAACATTGAGCTGCTGATAGTCTGCTTTGAGTTGCTGAAGAATTGCCCCGGTCTCATCACTACTGTTGTCATCCACAATCCAAACATCCAGTAAGTCTGCTGGATAATCCACCCCACAGAGCGACTTCACCAAACGGGCAATCACCGCTGCTTCATTTTTGGCAGCAACAACTAAGGAAACAGACGGGAGTTGAATCGTCTCAGCTAATTCTGGTTTCGTCTCAAGCGGTAATTCAAGCCCAGATTTTGGGCGCGTTGTCACTAACCGAACTCCATGCACCGTCATCACAGTGGTTAAAGCCCAGATCAACCAAATCCCATGGGCCATGAGATGCAACCCAATCACCACCGCCCAGACTGCAGACAAAACCATCGCCGCCTTAATCCGCCGCCCATCTAAAATTGGTTGGGGCGTGAGCGCGGCCTGGTCGGTCTCATCCACCCAATCGGTCAACAGGGCATCAAGCGGATCAAGCTCGTTGGAGGAATCGTTTTCGGGCCAGGAATTCTCCGGCATAGGACACTTGATTTAAGAACCAGTACTTATCAACACCTTTGAAGAAACTGGGGATGAGGTAACACCACACCGTACAGCCTTCACACACCGACAACCGCCCCTGAGATTGCCGATACTCTTCCACCACTTCCGACTGCTTATAGAGGTCATAGAGTTTCCCTTCGATGGGGACACCTTTTTGGGCAAAGTGGTAGCAGGGGAGCAATAACTCGTCATTAGGGGAAATTGCAATCACCGCATCAACGGCCTTACACCGGGGATTTTGGGTGTCGTTTCCGCCAGCACGAATTAAGGCTAGGGCTGCTTTATTGTAACCAACGTTACTATACTTCCTGGCATTCTGTTCAATGCTCTCAGCAATGGCGGGTGTCGGGTTTTTCTTGCTGTTGTAATGCTCATGGGCGGTAAAGGCCGGATTTAACCAGACCCGCACCCCTAAACGTTGCCCCAGTTCTGCCACTCCGCCAATTCGGTCATAGTTTTGGGCCGTGACAGTATGGTTGAGGACGGGATATTCACCGAGGTCTTTAGCAATTTTGACCGACTCCACTAGGGTTTCAAAGATTTTCACGCCCCGCGAGTGATCATGGGTTTCAGCATCGGCTCCATCCAAGGAAAAGTTGAGAAAATCCACCAGGCCATGAATCTCCTTTGCCCGCTTGGGATAGAGGATCGTATTGGTGGTCATGCTGGTAACAAAGCCCAGACCCTTGGCCGTGCGATAAATTTCCGGGGCATCGGCCCGCAACAGGGGTTCACCGCCCGTAAAGTCCACATACTTTACCCCCAGTCGCCGCAGATCCTGGAGGTTTTTCCAAATGGCTGCAAAATCCGCCTCCTGACCCGGTTCTAAGGCCCAAATATCACAAAAATGACAGCGAGCATTACAGCGGTAGGTGAGATAGTAATTGGCAACCAATGGGGCCATAATGATAGTCCTGACGGGGTAAATGGCAAATTGGGCAAGTCAATAAATATAGGCCTTAGCCCAGCATCAAGATAGAAAATACTCAAGGAATGACCTTTGTAGGACGATGCTTGCTCAATAGTTTAAGCCAAATCTAGGGAAAGAATACAGCTAAAATAACTGAGGATAGTTCTTTATCTGCAAAAATAAGTTCCCAAGATTCGCTTGACCTGTTTGAGATATTACCCATTATGTTGTTCGCCCGCCTGAGGAATGATTCATGGCTGTGAATCTGGATCTACTCAAACCTGCCCCGCCCAAAGATGTCAACATTTTTACACCCTACATTCCCAGTGGAAAGCGGACCTTTTTACCCTTAGGGATTGCTCTCTATCAGCGGGGAACCTTGGAAGGACAACGGGGAATTGAGGGGGGAGACAATATCGAGTTTGTCGCGAGTTGGAATATTTCAAACCTGCCGGCCGATTTAGCGCGGTGTAATGTGGTGTTTGATGGCAACCCAGAATTAACCTACGAAATTACGATGACAACCTTTGAGTTGGTGGATCATTTAATTGATGTCCTCGTCAGTTATCGGCGGGCCCGGGTGGCAGATTTTTCTAAAACGTTTTATCGGAAGCTATTACGATTAGAGTAGGAGAACTTTCGGGCTGGAGCTTTTGTTCATATTCCTGATTTTCCCTCTCTCCCCCCTGTCATTGGAGAGATCGCTATAGTTTCGCTAGGAGTCTTGTCGCTGTGCCTCATCATTTGATTATTGGTTCCATCACTCCCTATAGCGGTAAATCAGCAACAGTCCTGGGCCTGGCCCACCAACTCCAAAAACGGAAACTTGCGATTGCCTTTGGTAAACCCATCGGGACAGGGTTAGGGGAGACGGGGCTAGACGCTGATGTGGCTTTTATTCAAGCGACCCTGGGCCTAAATGAGAAGAAAATTCGCCCGACAATTTTGACCTTGACCCCTGATTTAATGATTCAACGCTTACAGGGCCTGGATATTCATCACTATGCCGATAAGCTCTCTGCCTATCAAGAACTGGGTAACCTCGATGAATTAGTCCTTTTAGAAGGCCCCAGCACCCTCGAAGAAGGCCGGCTTTTTGGCTTATCTCTGCGCGAGATGGCCATGGCTCTTCCAGCTAAAATTCTCCTGATTGCCCGCTATCTTTCCCCCCAAGTTGTTGAATCCCTGCTCCTAGCCCAGTCGGAATTGGGCGAGTATTTGCTGGGTATCTTGATCAACGACATTGCCCCGAATTATTGGGAATCTGCCACCCTTGCCAAGGAATTTCTCGAAGCCCAGGGAATGCCAGTTTTAGGGTTACTGCCGCGCAATCAACTCCTCCGCAGTGTCAGTGTGCAAGAATTGGTGCGACAACTTGGGGCTGAGGTTTTGTGTCGGGGAGATCGCCTAGATTTACTAGTAGAAGAATTAAGCATTGGGGCCATGAATGTCAGCGCGGCACTTAAATATTTTCGCAAGGGCAACAACATGGCAGTGATTACGGGAGGCGACCGGACAGATATTCAATGGGCGGCCTTGGAAACCTCGACCCACTGTTTGATTTTGACGGGTCACTTGCCCCCCACACCTGCCTTAATGGCCCGGGCTGAAGAACTGGAAATTCCCATCCTCTCAGTTGATTTGGATACCTTGACCGCCGTTGAAATTGTGGATCGGGCCTTTGGGCAAGTACGACTCCATGAAGCGGTAAAAGTCGATTGTGTCTATCAACTGATGGCGAAACATTTCCAAACTGAGCGACTCTTGAGGGCGCTGCAATTACCGTTGCTGGCCTGAGCCAAACTGAATTTCCCCACTCAATCAATGGAGTGACAGTGTGATGGCTGAATTGCCAAGGTCGCCGCGTATCCCCCCAGGGCCTAGTCAAGAGTCGGTTTGGGATTACCCTCGCCCACCGCGCTTGGAGGCGGTTGATAAACATTTGCGAGTGATTTTTAATGGGGAAACAATTGCCGAAACCCAGGCCGGCTATCGGGTCTTAGAAACCAGTCACCCGCCTGTTTATTATTTTCCACCTCAAGATGTTCAAGGGGCGTATCTCCGGCCTGTGGCTAAGCAGACCTATTGTGAGTGGAAAGGCTGGGGGAGTTACTATGACGTTGTTGTGGGTGAAAAGTCCGCCCCCCAGGCCGGTTGGTTCTATGGCCTACCTACTCCTGATTTTGCTGCCATTCAAAATTATTTAGCCTTTTATGCAGGGCCGATGGATGGCTGCTATGTGGACGGCGAATTAGTTACTCCCCAACCTGGCCAGTTCTATGGCGGCTGGATTACAAAGGAGATTATTGGCCCGTTCAAAGGTGGCCTGGGAATCTCGGGGTGGTGAGTCCAGATATTTATCGGTCGGTAAAGGGGTAACAGGATTTTGAAGATATGTTATGAAGTAATAAGTTAATTCTGCTCGTTGTTTAAAAAATATTAGGCAATCTCCCTTTGAGTAATTTTTCTCTACTGGTTAAACCAATTTGGCAGCCATGGCTTTTTTGGGGCGGGCTGACCTTATTCTTGGCACTGGGAATTAGTCTGACGCTGTGGCAATTACCGATGGCTGAACCCTATGTCCGCTCGGTCATGGTTTTGTCGGGAAATATTTACCAGGGAGAACAAATATTCCTGCTTAATTGTGCCAGTTGTCATGGGGTGGCGGGGGTTGGGCAGGTGGGGCCAAGTTTAATAAATGTGGCCAGTCGCCGTTCCCAGGCCGGGATTATTCATCAAATTACCAGTGGTCGCACCCCGCCCATGCCCAAATTTCAGGCCACACCTCAAGAAATGGCAGATCTGCTCAGTTATTTGAATACCCTTTAGCTGGCCGGCTGGGATTACTGTTGACATACTCCACCGCCCTATAGCTTGCGTGTATAGTAGGACAGGGTTTTTCAAACGAGCAAGCTCTACAGACCCAGGAATTTTCGATGATTTTGGCCGGACAGGCCTGGAGATAAACCTATTTTGACGACTTAGCCAAAGACATTTCGGCGGGTCTGTTGGAGCTTCTCCAGGATTTGTGGCTTGCACTTTTCTAATTCCGTTTTCAGGAGGTTGCGGCTGACACTGGGGGGCGCAGCAGAGGAGAGGGATTTACTGGTTTGAACCCAGTCGCGCAAGAGTTGACGTTGAAAGGTGGCAATGGTTAGGGTAATGACGTTGGTGCAGTGCTCTGGATCTTCGAGGGCAAAAAATAGCAGCGGATAATAGCCGTTGGATGCCAAGAGGAGAGCCACTTCTTGATTGCGGGGAATCTTCAGGTCTAAGTAGCAGGGTAACCAGCGGGCCCCTTGTTCCGGGTCATAGAGGGCCGTAATCCAGAGCATCATCGGATGGGGGGACATGGTAAACAAAAACTGATTGTAGCGGGTATTTAACATCCGGCGGTCAATTTCATTTCGGGGTAGCATGACCCATACCGTTGCGGCCGATTCCCGTTGGGCATGGATGGTACTGGCAAAAACAATTTCGGCGCGGGGTTTATCAGTAGGCCATTGGGCCTGCCAGGCAGTTTCTTCCACTGACTGGAGGGCCGCTTGGGGCATGGATGGAGCAGTGGGGAGGGGAGCGGGAACAGAGAGAGTTTCGGGGTTCGAGGTGCGATTGAAGCCATAGCGTTCCTCGAGAAACTCCAAAACAGCGATCATCTCTGCCACCCGCTGCGGGCGTTCTTCCCGAGACTTAGCCATACAGGCCATAATCAGTTCATTCAGTTCTTTCGGGATCACTAAGTCCGGGGCGGCGATAGCTAGGGGAATGGGTTGTTGAAAGTGATGGGCCTTAAACCAACTACCAATGGAGTGACTCTCGGCCTGGAGGGGCATTCTACCAGTCAGCATTTCATACATGGTAATGCCCAAACTGTAAATGTCCGAGCGACCATCCAGTTCCCGCCCTTCAATTTGCTCTGGCGAACAATAGGCCAATGTCCCCATAAAGGATTGGGTTTGACTGCTACCGAGATTATCACTCAGGAACTTGGCAATGCCAAAATCTAAAACCTTGGCTAACTCCCCCATGCTGGCATCAGGCACAACTAAAGCATTACTGGGTTTAATATCCCGATGAATAATTGGACAGTTTTTTCCCTCCAGCATCACCCCCTCATGGGCCACCTGTAAGCCCAAACAAATATGTCGCATCAGCCGGATGAATCTGGGGATTGGCAGGGGTTCGATCATGATCATGTCACTGAGGTTTTCCCCTTTCAGGTATTCCATGACATAGAAAGGGACTTCATCGGCATTAACCCCGTAGTCAATCACCCGGACAACATGAATGGTTTTTTGACCGAGCAATGCCCCCGCCCGCGCCTCTTGGGCAAACCTAACCTTCATCCGCTCATTCATTAAGGATTGGGAAAGGAACTTAACGGCAACCGGAACCCCCCCCAACAAGGTATCGGCGGCCAAATATACCCGCCCCATTGACCCCTTGCCAATGAGTTCTGTGAGGCGATATCGGTTCATTAATATCTGGCCAATAGTGGCATCGGAGTTGATATCGGCCATGGCTACTTTCCGAGAATAAATCGTTGAGGTGAATAGAGGCTCCATTCCTATCCTAGCCCGTTCTTTCAACCGCACTGGGGCCTGGACAAGTCCTGCTTAACTATCTACGCCAAGGCGAAATTTATGCCCGATGGAGTCAGTTTGTCCCCTAATCTTGTTCACCCAGGCCAGTTAATGATCTCTAATTTAACGGGCGGTTTGCTCTAAATCTGTTTGGGTGGATGAAACGGGTTGTCCTAGTTTTGGCTCCGTTCCTTGCCAGAGGCGTTGAATATTACTCTGATGCCGCCAAATGACAAACAAGCCCATGCAGACCCCCAGGCCAATGTAGGGAACTGGCTGCCCAAAGACCCAAAACCAAATCGGCAATGACATTGCGGCAATAATTGAACCAAGGGAGACAATCCGACTCAGGCCCAAGACAACTAAAAATACCCCCAAAGTTGCTAACCCTGTTGGCCAATTCAGAGCGAGTAATACCCCTAAACTGGTGGCAACGGATTTTCCGCCCTTAAAGCGCAACCAAATCGGCTGACTATGGCCAATCACTGCCAGTAACCCCAAAAGGATCAACACCCCGGCCTGGGCTAACCCACCCAAGTCATTGCTCCACCCAGCCAGGCCCCAGCGACCAAGACTAATCGCGACGGCCCCCTTGCCAATATCCACAATCAGCACCGTTAACCCCGCCGGCCAACCCAAATTCCGTAAAACATTCGTGGCCCCAGTTGAACCCGATCCACAGTCGCGAATATCAATCCCTTTGAGCCATTTTCCGAGTAAATATCCTGTGGGAATTGAACCCAAGAGATAACTGATTAAACCCAGGCCGGCTATCCAGATTACTTGGCTACTTGTCATGGCACCTTCCTCAAAGGGGAATACAACCCCACTGCCCCCATTAAAAACTGTTGCGGGGCCGGGTGAGAGACTATGGCAGAATAGAAAAGCTGTATTGACACCTAAGCCTGTGACTGCCACTGCCTTAACCCGCCGTCCTGTATTTCCCTTCACAGCAATCGTAGGCCAAGAGGAAATGAAACTCTCCCTGCTCCTGAATGTCATTGATCCCAAAATTGGCGGGGTGATGATTATGGGCGATCGGGGCACGGGCAAATCCACAACCATTCGCGCCCTCGCTGATCTCCTCCCGGCCATTGAAGTGGTCGCCAATGATCCCTTTAATAGCAGCCCCACCGATGCAGACTTGATGAGCGATGAGGTCAAGTTAGCCATTGCCGCCGGTCAAGAGTTACCAATTATTAGCCAAAAGGTGACGATGGTGGACTTACCCCTGGGCGCGACTGAAGACCGGGTGTGCGGCACGATTGACATTGAGAAGGCTTTGGGGGAAGGGATTAAGGCCTTTGAACCGGGCCTGCTGGCCAAAGCCAATCGGGGGATTCTCTATGTGGATGAGGTGAACCTGCTGGATGATCACCTGGTCGATGTTTTGCTGGATTCAGCCGCCTCTGGTTGGAATACGGTGGAACGGGAAGGCATTTCGATTCGCCATCCAGCCCGGTTTGTTTTGGTGGGATCGGGGAATCCAGAGGAAGGAGAACTTCGGCCCCAGTTGTTGGATCGGTTTGGAATGCACGCCGAAATTCGCACCGTTAAGGATCCCAGTTTGCGGGTCGAAATTGTCGAACAACGCACCCAGTTTGATCAAGACCCAGAAGGGTTTTTAAGTCAACATCGCACCGAGCAAGAACAACTCCAGGCCCAGATTATTGCCGCCCAGGCCCGCCTGCCCCATGTCAGCCTCGACCATGAATTGCGGGTGCAGATTTCCCAGGTCTGTTCCCTCTTAGATGTGGATGGCCTGCGGGGGGATATTGTCACCAATCGGGCCGCCAAGGCCATTGCTGCTTTAGAAGCCCATCAAGATGTAACCGTGGATGATATTCGCCGGGTCATTGTTCTCTGCCTCCGCCATCGCCTCCGCAAAGACCCCCTAGCCTCGATTGATTCTGGGGATCGGGTCGCCCAAGTGTTTGGAGAGGTTTTTGGGGTTGAACTGGCAACGTAGAAAACTATTGGTGGTCTAGCATCCCTGCTTTGAGGTGAGAAATTCTAGTTTTAGGCTGTTGACCATGTCTGCAAAAATTCCCCTGTTCCAAGTCAATGCCTTTACGGATCGCCCTTTTTCAGGGAACCCCGCCGCGGTGTGCTTGTTACATGAGGATCGAGAGCCGGCCTGGTTGCAAGGGGTCGCGGCCGAGATGAATTTGTCGGAAACAGCTTTTTTGCTACCCCAAGGCCAAGATTTTCAACTGCGCTGGTTTACTCCGACCCTAGAAGTAGATCTATGCGGCCATGCCACCCTCGCTGCTGCCCATGTTCTCTTGAATCAAAACCTTGTTCCCGCCGATCAGCCGATGACGTTTCACACCCGCAGTGGCCCCTTAATTGCGCGTCAAGTTGGGAATTATTTAGAGTTGGACTTTCCTATTCAACCGATTGTCCCCACGGAATTACCAGAGTTACTGATTGCTGGTCTGGGGATTACCGGTGCTAAGCTCAAGTTTTTGGGAAAGACCCCCGCAGACTACTTTATTGAATTAGACGCTGAGACCTTACGGGGCTTGCAACCCAATTTTCCAACCTTGGCCCAGGTTCCAGGCCGGGGCGTAATTGTCACCGCTAAAGCCGATGTCCCAGAGGCAGACTTTATTTCCCGCTTTTTTGCTCCGGCCGCTGGCATTGCTGAGGATCCGGTCACGGGTTCGGCCCATTGCAGCTTATATCCCTACTGGTCAGAAAAACTAGACAAGAAACAACTCACGGGATTCCAGGCCTCGGGGCGGGGCGGTTGGGTCAAGGTTCGCGGTGAGGGAGAGCGAGTGGTTTTGGGGGGCCAGGCCCTGTTGATTTGGCAAGGAGAGTTAGTCGTTTAAGGCAGCCAGGGATAGTCTTGGAAATTGGGGGGGCGTTTTTCAAGGAAGGCGTTTTTTCCTTCTTGGGCTTCTTCAGTCAGGTAGTAAAGTAATGTGGCATTTCCGGCAAGTTCCTGTAACCCGGCCTGGCCATCACAGTCGGCATTAAAGGCAGATTTCAAACAGCGAATCGCCAGGGGACTTTTAGTGAGAATTTCTTCGGCCCAGCGCACCCCCTCAGCTTCTAATTGCTCCACCGGCACCACCACATTCACCAGGCCCATCTCTAAAGCCTCCTGGGCATGATATTGACGACAGAGAAACCAAATTTCCCGTGCTTTTTTCTGACCGACAACTCTGGCTAAATAACTGGCTCCAAACCCGCCGTCAAAACTGCCCACCTGCGGCCCCGTCTGGCCAAAAATCGCATTATCCGCCGCAATCGTTAAATCACAAACTAAATGCAAAACATGACCCCCGCCAATGGCATAACCAGCCACTAAGGCAATCACCACCTTGGGCATTGTCCGAATCAGCCGTTGCAGATCTAAAACATTGAGACGGGGTATCCCGGCCCCATCCACATAGCCCGCCAGGCCCCGAATACTTTGATCACCCCCAGCACAAAAGGCATATTTCCCATCCGTATGGGGCCCTGCACCTGTGAGAAGCACAACACCAATTGCGGTGTCCTCCCGAGCATCCGTAAACGCTGCGATTAATTCCGAAACAGTCTGGGGACGAAAGGCATTGCGCTTATGGGGACGGTTAATGGTGATTTTGGCAATGCCATTGGCTTTGTGATAAAGAATATCTTCGTAAGAATTGACTGCTTGCCAGGCCAGGGCCATGTTTACCTCAAGGGGGATCCAACTGCCATGATCATAGCTAATGACGATCCTTAGAAAATCCTAATCAAACAGGGCGAATGAATCATAGGCCGAGCCACTGAAATCCCCCTATAATCAGCAAGTGACGTTACCCCAAGGTCGGCTTGTGTTTGTCCTCAGTGGTTATGAATATTTTCTCGGCTTCTTACTGATCTGTGGCCTCGTCCCGGTTATTGCCCTGGTGGCTTCTAAGCTGCTCCGGCCCAAATCCCAAACCCTGGCCCGGATTACCACCTATGAGTCAGGGATGGAACCCATTGGCGGGGCCTGGATTCAGTTCAATATTCGCTACTATATGTTCGCCCTGGTCTTTGTCATTTTTGATGTGGAGACCGTATTTCTTTACCCTTGGGCGGTGGCCTTTAATCAACTTGGCGTCTTAGCGTTTATTGAGGCCTTGATTTTTATTGCCATCCTTGTCATCGGCCTGGTCTATGCCTGGCGTAAGGGTGCTTTAGAGTGGTCTTAAACTTAGCTCTAGGTTGCCTAAGACTACCCCATTCCTTAACTTGAACCTGTAACTTTTACCTGGGTAATTGTGAAATGACCGAACCAACCGCAGAATCTACCCCTGAAACAGCCATTATTGAAACAAGTCCAACCTCGCGATTACTAACCCAAGCGGGCTTGTCTCATGAATACTTGGGCCTGGACAGCTCTGGGGTACAAATGATCAAAGTTGAGCGGGAAAATTTAATTGCTGTTTCCC
Organism: Pseudocalidococcus azoricus BACA0444; assembly: GCF_031729055.1. Taxonomy (NCBI): domain Bacteria; kingdom Bacillati; phylum Cyanobacteriota; class Cyanophyceae; order Acaryochloridales; family Thermosynechococcaceae; genus Pseudocalidococcus; species Pseudocalidococcus azoricus. The sequence continues at coordinate 37,849 of NZ_JAVMIP010000004.1, forward strand.
AGGCCCTTGTGGCGGCCGGATTTAACTATCTCCAATGCCAAGGTGGTTATGATTTAGGGCCTGGTCAAGAACTCGTCAGTTTCTATCATTTAGTCAAATTAACCGATGATGCTGTCCAACCGGAAGAACTACGCCTAAAAGTCTTTTTGCCCCGCGATGATGCCCGGATGCCCTCTGTCTATTGGATTTGGAAAACCGCCGATTGGCAAGAACGGGAAACCTATGATATGTACGGCATTATCTATGAAGGCCATCCCCACTTAAAACGGTTGCTGATGCCCGAAGATTGGGTTGGCTATCCACTGCGGAAAGACTATATTACGCCTGACTTTTACGAATTACAAGAAGCCTACTAATGTAGAGTTTCAGTCAGGCTTTAACTGAGAATATTGAACGAGTTCTTAAGGTCACTTATTTGATCACCCTCTTGCTTAAGTACTCTCTAATTGCCTCGGAAACATCCTCTTGAGGTTGATAAATTCGTCTGTTTAGATTTTCAGCATTCAACTTGTCTAAATAGGCTTGTAACGCTTCTTCATCATGACGATGGGAGAAGACGTAAACCCGTAGTTCTGATTTTGTTAGCTTGGTAAAATCGGGTCTCATGCTTATACAAACATCCATGTTCCATTGGGTCTAATTTCAATACTGATTTCTTCTTTGGCTAAGATAATTACATTCCCAGTTCTTTTAGCGAAAGCTACCAGATCAATAGAGCAATAGCGACTAGTGAGATCACAGCAAAGTTGGAGGCATTTGCGGGCTTGCTCTGTCGTGTACATACTCTTAAAATATAACTAAATAGAATGTCCTAGCCTTCTGATATTTCTATGTACTCACAAGAAATTAGGATAACATCACGCTATATTTTTGGATTCAGCCGCCAATTGCTCCAACAGCCACGGATCTACAGGACTCCCATCACGGCGTTTGAGAATGACGTTGACTTGAACCACCAGACCTGAGCCAGGGGGAGCCGGACTTTGTTGAAATTGAATCTCATAATCCTGTGGGTTTTCTTGGCGCAGTTTTAACCAATCCTCTACCTTGGCCTGGGCAAAGAAAGACTGGCCTTGGGCAAACATCTGGCTGACTTGTAACACGAGGCTGTGGGGTAAATAGCGGGCCATGCGGATTTAATTCCCTGATTATGCTGATCTATATAATTCAATCACCAGACCTGGTTCTAGATATTTCGCTCTATTGCCCAAATTCCGAGCGGGCCTGTTCGACTAATTCTGGGGTGACTTCATCTAGGGCCTGCTGGCGGGCGAGTTCTTCAATCCGTTGCCGGGCCTGGGTGCGGACAAAGTAGGGAATATTTTGGAGTTTCATTTCCGCCGCTTTTGACCAAGGTAAGACCCCACCTAGATCGCTGTTGTTCATCTGCTTAGTCTCAACCAGTTTGATCCCTGTATTTCTTGATCCTAGCCCAGAGGCTCTACCCTGACTGGGGGTTTCTCGCTGACCGGCCTGGGAATTGATAATTTTTAACAGTTGGCCGGGAAAAGAGTCCCCTCTCCACGAATTTCCTGTGAAGATTCTCGGCAACCAAGACCTTAACCCTGACTAAATCCGCTAGGATCAGATCTCGGCCTGAATTTTGGCATCTTTCTAGGCACCGTCCCAGGCCCTAACCCTTTGGCGTTTTAGTTTAGACATTGGCAAGAGGCATTATTTTGACTTCGACACAGACTCCCCTGAAAGTTACTCAAGAAAAGTTACCCGCCAGCCAAGTTGGCCTGGAAATTGAAATCCCCGGAGCCACCTGCCAGGAAGTCTATGACAAGGTGGTTGCCAAAGTTTTGCGTTCCACCGCTGTGCCAGGGTTTCGGAAAGGTAAAGTCCCTCGCCACATTTTGCTCCAACGGGTCGGGATTGCTAATCTCAAAATTGCTGCTCTTGAAGAATTAGTCGATACCAGCATTAAAGCTGCAATTCGCCAAGAAGAGATTCCGGCTTTGGGTAATTTGCAACTACGCTCTCAGTTTGAAGACCTGATTGCCACCTTTGAACCCGGCCAACCCCTCGTTATTTCCGCCAGTGTCGATGTCAACCCAGATGTGACCTTGTCTAGCTATACCGGCCTGGTTGTCGAGTATGAACCGGCCCAGCCCGACCCCGATTATGTCAGCAAAACTCTAGCCCATCACCAAAATGAGCGGGCCACCCTACTCCCCGTTGAAGATCGTCCAGCCCAGGCCGGGGATGTGGCGGTCGTTGACTTTCGTGCGGTTTTTGCCGATACCCAGGAGCCGATTGAAAATGCCCAGGCCGAGGACTTTCAACTGGAATTAAGCCAAGGGCAGTTTCTCCCAGAACTGATTGAGGGCATTGTGGGGATGGAAGTTGGCCAAACCAAAGAAATTAACCTCACCTTCCCGGCCGACTATTTTGATCAAGACTTGGTGAATCAAGCCGCAGTCTTTTCGGTCACACTCCATGAGTTGAAGGAAAAAGAACTCCCGCCTTTGGATGATGACTTTGCCCAGGAGATTAGTGAGTTTAAGACCCTGGCCGAGTTGGAAGCATTTTTAAATAGTCGTCAAGCCGAAAATGTTGAAAAAACGACCCGGACAAATCAAGAAGCGGCCCTTCTAAATCAGCTAGTTGAAAATTTAACGGTGGAACTCCCAGAAGTAATGGTTCAGCAGGAGGTGAATTATATTCTCAGTCGGACTCTCTCCCGCCTCAAGAGCCAAGGCCTGGATGTGGGCAACAACATTCCTGAGGAAATACTGGACAGTCTTCGGCAACAGGCCCGCCCAGAAGCCATCGCCCAACTGAAGCGCACCCTCGCTTTAGGTTATGTAGCCAAACAGGAAAAAATTAGCCCCGATCCAGAGGCGATTCAACAGCGAATTGCAGAACTGAATGCCTCGATGCAGGATCGTCGGCTTGACCAAAACCGTCTCAAGGAGGTTGTTGAAAGCGAAATTCTCGAGGAGTTAACCGTTAATTGGCTCTTGGAAAAATCGGAACTCAAAATTGCTGCACCCCAGCCAGCCAGCGAAGCTACCCCAGAAGAAACCTCTGCGGCCACAGCTACGGTTGAAGTCTCAGCCACTCCAGTTGAGTCCCAGTCGGGGAATGAGGCCGACTCAGAATCTAGCCCAGCCCCCAAAGAAGGCAGTCGTAAACGCAAAAAGCCAAATCCGTCACCAGCCGCGGATAGTTAGGCATAATGGGAGTAGCTAACTCGGGCCAGGGTGGAGGTTCTGCCTAAGACTCCCTGATTCAGGGTTAGAAATCAGCGCAGTTTTAAGGTTTTAGTGAATTCTATGCTGCATTCTCGCTCCAACTATCTCAGCCCCACTTCAATGGCAGCACCCTTTGATGCCCAGGCCCCCTATCCCCAGGTGATTGCTCCCCAAGCCAATATTGTGCCGATGGTGGTGGAACAGTCTGGACGGGGGGAGCGGGCCTTTGATATTTACTCACGTCTGTTACGGGAACGGATTATTTTCCTCGGTGGCAGCGGTGGTCAAGGGCGGGGCATTGATGATACGGTTGCCGATTCAATCGTGGCTCAACTCCTGTTTTTGGATGCCGAAGATCCAGAGCGGGATATTTACCTCTACATCAACTCCCCTGGGGGGTCTGTGACGGCGGGGATGGCGATCTATGACACGATGAAACACGTCCGCCCGGATGTCTGTACCCTTTGCTTTGGCCTGGCTGCCAGTATGGGGGCCTTCTTGCTCTCTGGCGGAACTCCGGGTAAACGGATGGCCTTGCCCCACTCCCGGATCATGATTCACCAGCCCTTAGGGGGCGCACAGGGACAGGCGGTGGATATTGAAATCCAGGCCCGAGAAATCTTGTATCACAAGAAAAAGCTCAACGAACTCTTAGCCAGCCATACCAGCCAACCGATTGAGCGGATTGAAGCGGATACGGAACGGGATTTCTTCATGTCAGCGGAAGAAGCCCAGGCCTATGGTTTGATTGATCAGGTGGTTACTCGCCAAACCTTACCCAGCCATGTTGAAGCAGTTCCCGCCTAGGCCTTAAATTGCCTCTAGGTTGCTCATTGAGGTTCCTCATGCCCAAATACGATGCCCATCTCAAATGCTCCTTCTGTGGCAAGTCTCAAGAGCAGGTCAGGAAGCTAATTGCCGGGCCTGGAGTTTATATTTGCGATGAGTGTGTCGAACTCTGTAATGAAATTTTGGATGAGGAACTCTCGTCCCTGGGGGTAGCTCCCCGCCGGGATCCCCAACCAGAACGCCCCCGCAAGCCCCGCTCGACCCTGCCTGCTTTTAACCAAATTCCCAAGCCGCGGGAAATTAAACACTATCTTGATGATCATGTGGTGGGGCAGGATGAAGCTAAAAAAGTCCTGTCAGTGGCTGTTTATAACCATTACAAGCGCCTCAGCCTCTTAGAACATCCCTCCAAGGGAACTGAGGATCATGTCGAGTTACAAAAATCGAATATTCTTTTAATTGGCCCCACCGGCTCCGGGAAAACCCTCCTGGCCCAAACCTTGGCCAAGATGCTGGATGTCCCCTTTGCGGTGGCCGATGCGACTACCCTAACGGAAGCGGGTTATGTGGGGGAGGATGTTGAGAATATTCTCCTGCGGCTTTTGCAAACGGCTAATTTAGATGTAGAAGAAGCCCAACGGGGGATTATCTATATTGATGAGATTGATAAAATCGCCCGCAAAAGCGAAAACCCCTCCATTACCCGAGATGTTTCTGGCGAAGGGGTTCAGCAAGCTCTGTTGAAAATGTTGGAAGGCACAACAGCTAATGTTCCCCCCCAAGGGGGCCGCAAGCATCCCTATCAAGACTGTATTCAAATTGATACCACCAATATCCTCTTTATCTGTGGTGGGGCTTTTGTCGGCCTGGAAAAGGTGGTAGAGCAACGGGTGGGTAAAAAAGCGATGGGGTTTGTCCGGGATGGAGAGAGCCAGGCCAAGGAAAAGCGGACGGCCGATATTCTCAAAAATCTCGAACCTGGGGACTTAGTGAAGTTTGGGATGATTCCAGAATTTATTGGTCGCATTCCTGTTGTGGCTGTGCTGGAGTCTCTGGATGAGTCAGCCCTGGTGCGGATTTTGACTGAACCCCGCAATGCCATTCTCAAGCAATATCAGAAACTCTTACACATGGATAATGTCCAACTGGAGTTTCATCCAGCCGCTATCCAGGCCATTGCCCAAGAAGCCCATCGGCGCAAAACCGGAGCCAGAGCCTTACGGGCGATTGTGGAAGAAATTATGTTGGATGTGATGTACGAGTTGCCATCCCGAAAAGATTTAACCCGTTGCCAAATTACCCCAGAAATGGTCGAGAAACGCTCTACGGCTGAACTCCTACTGCATCCTTCCTCTATTCCGACCCCTGAATCAGCTTAAGGGCTGTTGCGTTCTCCCTGAGTAATAAAGGCTATCCGTTGACCAATGTTGGCGGCATGATCGGCCATTCTTTCCAAATTACGAATGATCAACACCAGGACTAAGTTGGGTTCTACGGTTGCGGGGATTTCTAGTCCTTGCGCGAGGGTTTGATATAAGGATTCATAGTCACTATTCACGACTTGATCGAGTTCCCGTAAGTCATTGCCGACCGTTGCATCCAAGTTTGTAATTGCTAATAGGCTTAAGGACAGCATCATCTGAACGCGCTCAAACATACCGCGGAGGCGGGATAAACAAGGGGCGGGGGGGTGGGTAAAGAGCTTTGTTGCCAATTGACCAATTTCTTGGGCATAGTCGCCAATCCGCTCTAGGTCTCGCACCAGTTGCAGCATGGCACTCAGTAAGCGCATATCGTTAGCGACCGGGGCCTGGAGGGTAATAATCCCAATGCAGTTGGCTTCGATGTGATGGTAAAGGCGGTCTGTCTCAATTTCTTGGGCAATAATGGCGGTGGCGGCGGTTAAGTTCTGCTCAAAAATGGCTTGAAAGGCCAGGGAGCAGGATGTTTCAACGAGGGCCCCCATCCGTAAAACATCGGCCTGGACGCGTTTAACCTGGCGTTCAAATTGTAAGCGGAGAGGCCGGGAATTGGTCATCGCTAGGTTGAGGCAATCAGATGGGGCTGGCGGGTCATGGGTGATCCTCTTTAGTATCATGATTGGCTTATGGGGGGACTGAGACACTCCTAAAAAGTAATTTTCAGGATTGTGATTTTTAATCGTTACCCTAAAAAATATTAATCCTTGATGGTCAGGCAAGTAGTCGAGGTAACAGCCAGGCCAGGGGAGATTTGATATGCTTGCGACTGAGTTGTGTGTTGATAGATTGGCGACTCAATTTAAGGTAGCTCGATTCATTAGAAACGCTCCTAGTTATCAAACTCTTTTGATCATTGCATGGGTTAATACGGCCAAGATGACCTAGGTGATTGTTTGGGGTTGAATTTCAAGACTGATTCCTTAGATTCAAGTTCCGAAGTTAGGTGAGTTGATTATATGTGGCGGGGAAGATACTCAAAGTCGCGGTTGCGGCGGTTCCGGTTCCGACAACGGGGCTTTGTGTTGCCTTTAGTGATGGGCATGGGTCTGTTAATGCTCTTAGTTGCGGTGACAATGACCTTCCGTTCGCAAACTCAAAACACAACGGCCTCAGCCCAAAAAGCCTCAGAACGGAGTATCGCGGTTGCCGAAGTTGGCCTGGCGCGGATGCAGGATTTTTTCAGTCGCCATCGGGGGCTGTTACGGCAAAATTTTCCTTGGGCTGGGGCCACAGGTCTTCCGTTGGACGCATTGGGTTGTAATTCTTCTAACAGTGCCTATGCTGAAGCTAATAGTTTGAACAGTATAGTGGGTGTGGATGGTGGGCAATTTCAATTAGTGAGTTACACTGCCCCGACTTCTGTGCCGGGAACTGGGACGTTGGCCTTGCGGGGAGATACGACTGTTGGCAGTGAGGTAAAATCCCAAACCCAATTGCGGGTTAGTATTCCGGTATCAAGGAGTGTGGTTCCTGCCAGTAGTCCACCAGAACTCTGGGCTGAAAACTATACTTTCCCAGGTTCAGGGACGCAAGTTTTATCAACATCTGGCCACCGAATTATTGAGGCGAAATGCGGAACTCTTAGTTCTTCAGTTGGTGTAGGTAATCGAATTGCAGCGGGAACTGTAGTTTCAAATCCTACCCAAACCTTACCTACGCCATTGGCAACACCACCTGGAGCATATGATTTAGGCAATTTAACTGGTTCACCAGCGGTAGTTACGCGATTACCAAGGGCAGGTGATACAGTGAATGGTACGAATGGCGAGTATATTTACCAAGCTTCTATCAATTACTATACTGATCCTGGATCATCACGATTAATTGTCACTCCAGGTCAAAAAGTAACACTTTATTTAACAGGAAACTTGCGTTCTTTACTATCTTTAGGAGGTGGTTCAACAACTCGAATTAAGATTGGACATGATTGTACCGATACAGACTCTCCCCCTGATGGAATGTCCAATGGTTCTACAATCGTAACTGGTTGTGTTCCAGAAAACTTTAAGATTATTGGAACATCTTCGACTAATGAAATTTCTTTTGCTAGTCGTCATACAGTTGGTGGTGGAACAAACTTACAAACCACAACAGAGGCAGTTATTATTGCTCCTAATGCAACTGTTACCCTTGGTCAAAATCTTTACACAACTCGGTTTAAGGGGATGATTTGGGCAAAAACAATTGATTTATCTCAAGGAACGACTACGGTTGAACCGGCAAGCGTGGCCTGGACAATATTGCAACCAACATTACCGCCCATTAGTCCCCCTGGTAGTGTTCTGCCTCTGAGCATGGATACTTTTAGTAAGTGGGAACGGGTGAACGTACCATGAAGCAATTGTTGACTCTCCCAGCATTTCAATTCCGCAGTTCTTTACCTATAAAACCCAATCATCAAGGTTTCTCATTGGTAGAGGTGATTGTCGGGATGTTGATAGCTTTATTGTTTGTGACAACCTCATTACAACTCATGGTTTATGCGTTGGTGTTGGCCTCTCAAGGACGGGGATCCAGTACGGCCAAAAATTGGATTCAAGAAGATTTAGAACAAGTCAAAAGTTTAGCAGCGGCATATAAATCAACAATTTTAAGCTCGGCGACTACGGTGGGAGCAACAACATTAACAGTGGGTTGGACTACGGGGTTTGCCACTGGGGATATTGTTCGTGTCGGCTCTGACCCCAATAACTACACAGTGAGCGGAATTTCGGGAACTACTCTAACCCTCTCTTCGGGGATGACCACTGTTCAATCTGCTAATGCCAATGTCACTGCCGTCAATATGTGTAATGCCTCAACTCAAGCTAACGGGTTTGCCTTTGCACTTCGGACAAATCTGCCTGCTGTTGCAACCACAACTAAAGCAATCGGCGGGAAAAACTATACCTTAACTAGAGGTAGTGCCGGGGGGGGAACAACACCAGCTATTTCATCTACTGCTCCTTTTAATGTCCTGCAAATTTCCTATAAAGTCGTTCCAGAAGGCGAAACAACACCTATTGCAACCCTTGATACGGAGGTGATTCCCGATGCGGCGATTAAATGTCCCTAATTCCAAGGGATTTACCTTACCAGAAATGTTAGTAGTAGTGGTCATTATCGGGATTCTTGCTGCCGTATTCGTCCCTAGTTTTTTGCGCTGGCTAAACAATCAACGAATTAAAGATGCACTAGTAAAAGTTGAAGGCACATTTAAGGAAGCTCAACGAGAGGCAATTCGCAATGGTAAAAACTGTAGCTTTACAGTCAGCACTTCGGGTGGTGTGACGACGTTAACGGATACAGATCCAAGTAATAAATGTTTGGTTACAGGGGCACGGGTAATTAAGAATGACTTGGGTTCTTTCTTGAGTCCAAACATTGAAGTTCAGTTTACTGGAGGCCCTGATTTTGCTTTTAAAAATGATGGACAAACAGACTTTGGTAATTCAACAACATTTATTCTAAGTATACCCAATAGTGGTGCACAACAAAGATGCTTAGTAGTTTCATCAGGAATTGGCATTATGAGAAACGGAACATATTCTGGTAGTACTTGCACATCAACTCAAATCCAATAATGAATTCATCTAAACTTATTAACAAGGGTTTTACTTTAACTGAGCTACTCATTGGTGCTTTAATGGCTGGCATAATTGTTGCTGGTTTAGGATATGCATTAGTGAGCCTTCTTGGGTTTGATAAAAATAGTCAAGCTGATGGTGAGCGCAGAGTCGAAATTGATCGTGCTTTAAGTTATATATCCAAGGATATTCGAGAAGCTTATTCTGTCTCTGTACCTACTGGCTATACAGTCCCAAATACAACTTGTAATGTTAATACCCCAGTTCTTCATATTCGTACTCGTGATAATCATATCAATGCACCAACTGAAGGAGGAATTAAAGTACGTCATACAATTTATTACTATCGCGATATAAGCACTTGTTCTGCTAGTCAGGCTGTTTGGTTAAGGCCAGGTATGATAATGAGAGTTTCTAAAAACAGCGATGAAAGTTGGTTCCCTCCTAATCCTCCTGCTACATTACCTTCGGTGGGTGGTTCTGGGACAAATGAATTGATGGATGCTGTTCAAACACCTACAGGAGGTTTTACTTGTCCTTCGGGAACTCAAACTGGGACAAATGGCTTTTATGCCTGTATTGAAAACTCACGGGCTGTAACGATTCATATCTTTGGGCGCGGATCAAGAGGGGTCACAATGCCAGGCCAAGCGACACGGGTAGCGGTACGAGGACGGTAAGGCCGATGGGGGTTGTTCTTAATCCAGGCCCCTAGGGCGGTAACTGCCGAGGAGATGCGCGTAAACATAGGACAGTTGGCACCCCAGCAGAAAAATTGCACAGGTTAAATAGATCCACAGCAGTAAGATGATCACATTGCCGATGATCCCATAGGAGAGAAAGTGACTGCCAATTGTAATGATGCTATTGCTAACTAGCTGTTGTAATCCTTTGAGGAGTCCTGTTGTTAGGAGTGCCCCCAGCCAAATATCACGCCACTGCACTCGAGTTGATGGCAAGATCTTAAACAGAATACTGGTTGCGAGGCCGAGGAGAAAGAGGGATGAAACACCCTGCAAGGCCTGGGCTAGTTTGAGATGATCAAGTTGGAGCAGAGAGAAGCTATCTTGAAATGCCGCAATCAACGTTAAAATCAATTCGACCAGGATATTAATGATTAGTGAAAGAAAGAGTAGTAATGCTGTACCAATTACTAATAAGAAAGCTAACAGTCTATTGAGCAGTATTGAAAGCACTGCCCCTTGTAAGGATGGCCGTTGGGGGCGGGAATATGAGGACTGCCAAATCTGATTAATCGCAACTCTTAAGCTAGTAAAAACTGTACTGGCTGAAAATAGGAGGAGAATAAACCCCACCAGGCCGGCTCCGGTACTACTTTGATGAAGGGCGTACATTGTCTCCTGAACCAGATCATGAACGGTTTCGGGGAGGAATTGTTCAATACTGGCTTTGATGGTTTGAAAGCCTGCGCTACTCGGCCCCAGGAAATATCCCAGGCCACTGAGTGCCACAAGCAGCAGCGGAAAGAGTGATAACAGAGCATAGTAGGCCAGGGCTGCGGCCATCTGATTACCCTGATTTTGACTCCAAAGTCGCCCGGTTTGAATCAGCAGTTGGACAGGTTTGGCCGGTAGGATTACAGACTGGAAATACCTGATGATCCGGGCAGTGGGGAGACGGGTGCGGTGGACGTTATTTCGCTGGAGGGGCATGATAAATTGGGAATTACTCTGTGGTTGAGGTTAAAATGCCATCGCTAGAGCTTGAACAGCTTTCCTTGCCTCAATTAGTAGCCCAGATGGTCGTGGTGCGGGCCAGTGGTCATATTTTTGATCAACAAATTCAGTATCCGGCCTGGGAGCCACCTGTAGATATTCTCAACCACTGGGTTAAGGAGTTGGGAGTTGGGGGTGTGATTTTCCTCGGTGGCAGTGCGGCGGAACTGGTCCATCGCTGTCAAGGATTGCAATCCCAGGCCCCGGTTCCTTTACTACTAGCGGCGGATATTGAAGAGGGGGTTGGGCAACGATTTTCAGGGGGCGTAGAATTTCCACCTCCATTGGCCTTAGCTGAAATTGCCAAAACTCAACCCGAACTCGCCCAAAACTACGCCACTCAAATGGGGGCCTGTACGGCGCGGGAAGCACTGAACATTGGCTTAAATTGGGTCTTGGCTCCGGTGGTGGATGTTAACAATAATCCGGCCAATCCAGTGATCAATGTCCGGGCCTTTGGAGAAACTCCCGCAATTGTCAGTCAGTTAGCCAGCGCATTCATTCAGGGGGCCAGAACCTATCCAGTTTTGACAACAGCGAAGCATTTCCCCGGCCACGGTGATACAGCCACAGATTCCCATTTAGATTTGCCTGTTCTACCCCATGACCGTAACCGTCTAGAAACCCTGGAATGGCCACCTTTTCGCGCCGCAATTGCCGCCGGGGTAGATACAATCATGAGCGCGCATTTATTAATTCCCGCCTTAGATGCCATCTTGCCGGCCACCTTGTCTTATCAAGCCTTAACTGAGGAATTACGTCTCAACTTAGGATTTCAGGGGTTAATTGTCACAGATGCCCTCGTGATGGGAGCCATTGCCAATCGTTATGGTGCAAATCAGGCCCCAGTCATGGCCGTCAAAGCAGGTGCTGATATTTTGTTGATGCCCGTTGACCCACCCGGAGCTATTCAAGCAGTTGTGGAGGCCGTAGAAGCGGGAGAAATTAGCCGTCAACGGATCGAGGCATCAGTCACCCGAATCTTTGCCGCTAAAGCAAGAATTTTTTCTAAGCCGTCAGATTTTGGACTAGATTCACTCTCTCAGGTAGAAGACTGGCAACTCAGTGAAGATATCCTAAGGGCATCGCAAATTGTTAGCGACCAGGCCTGTTCAGCTTTAGAAATTGGCAACGGAATTAATTGTCTGATTGTTGATGACTGGCTCCACCAAGATTATTTAAGTCGGAATGCTCCGGCGGTGAAATTACCTGTAGAGTTTGGCTTTAGGGAACTGGAATTAATTGATCGTCATATTCGATTAGAACAGTTTAATCAAAGGGCGCAGCAACCAACACTGGTGCAAGTTTTTAGTCGTGGTAATCCATTTCGGGGCCTGGCCGGATTAAGTCAGCAAGCCCAGGCCAAACTTCAGCAACTCATCGCCTCAGACAATTTTGCTGGGATCGTCATTTATGGTAGTCCCTACGTTTTAGACAGTATTAAGCCCAATCTCCCGGAAGATATTGCCTATGTGTTTAGTTATGGCCATAGTCTCTTGGCTCAAAATCTTGCCATTGAAACCCTCTTTCGTCACCCCTAACTCATAAAAATCATGGCTGAATACGACACCATTGCCAATTTATTCCAGGCCTCGCGGAATTTACCCTTTCGTTGGCACAGTGAAGCCTATACATATCTCAACCTAATTGGGAATGTCACTGGGCTAAAAATCCTCGACCTGGCCTGTGGGGAAGGGGTTTATAGTCGTTATTTCAAACAACAGGGGGCGGCTCAGGTTGTTGGTGTAGATATTTCTCCGGAAATGATTGCCTTAGCTAGGGCGGCTGAAATCCAAAATCCCTTCGGAGTTGAATATTTAGTGGCCGATGTGACTGAACTAGGGAAGATTGGTGAGTTTGATTTAGTGGTTTCCTCCTATTTGGTCAATCATGCGCCCGATCGACCTACCCTCCTGAAAATGCTCCAGGCCATTGCCAGAAATCTTCACCCCCAAGGTCGAACCATCAACATCACCAACAACCTCGGCCAGGCCCCGGAAACGTTTAATATCTGTGCTCCCTATGGCTTTACTAAAACCGCCCAACTCCCTTTAACAGAGGGAACTCCCCTAGAAGTTGGTTTCATTTTGCCCGATGGGACTGAGTTTAAGGTGATTGATTTTTACCTCAGCCCAAGGACTTACGAGCAAACTTTTCTCCAGGCCGGGTTTGCGCCCATTGACTGGATTGATCCTGAAGTTTCTCCTGAAGGTATTCAAGAGTGGGGAGAATCATACTGGCAAGATTGGTTAACCCACAAGCCAATTACAATAATTTCAACCCAGCTAATCTAAAATTCTGGAGTGGTCAATGTTTCCTGAGTCTGTGCATCAAAAGCTGAAGCAATTAATCAATAGCAATCAAGAAATCATTGATGCCATCAAATCAGAAAGTAAAAATCGTCCAGCACGAGAACTAAAATCTATTGCAGAGTCTCAAGGCTGGTGGTTAGATCGTACTCCTGGGGATCACAAAATCTATAAGCATGATGAATATTTTGAGCATCCCAATTATTCGGGTTACATTACAATTGATGATTGCAATGATAATTTATCTGCCCGCCAAGTCAGAGGTGAATTACAAAAAATATTTACTCCTAAACAAAAGAAACTCATTCAAGAATTTATTGTCGAGCCAGAGATTCGATCAACCTTGAGGAAATGGTTAACATTTAATGTCGAGGTCGCTGAAGCTCCAGAGCTTCAAACATTAGTAAATGAAATTGAAAATTTAAGGCAACAACTTTACATTCGCAATCAAGAAATTCACTTTCTGACCCACTCAATTTCTCTTGATACGATTCAAAATAATGTTGAAGATCAGCAAACCTTAGAGGCAATTCTGAACGAAAATCAGCAGTTGATTGACCAAAAAAATGATGAAATCAATCAGTTATTTGCTGATCTGGCTCAAAAAGAAAATGAATTAACTGTATCTGGGAATGAAATTAAGTCTTTACAGGCAGAAAAGAGGAATCTCTTCGCTGAACTTGCCCAATTCCAAGAACAACAGCAGCATCTTGTTGAGTTAGAACAGGAGTTAGCTGATCTCCAACAACAAATTCAAAATCTACAACCCTTTCGGCAACAAGTGCAACAATTACAACGGCAATTAACCCAGGCCGAGATTCAACGTCAAAATCAAGTCGCAGCCTTAAACCAAGATCGTCAACAACTCATTCAGCAATATCAAGCCCTTCAACGCCAACTAGAAACGCAAATCGCCACCTTAAACTCACAGATTCAACAATTAGATGCTCAAAACCATCAACTCCAGGCCTGGGGCAAAGAATTACAACAAAACCTGAATCAAGCTACCTTAAACCAGGCTCAATTAGTCCGTACATCTCGCCGCAGTATCCAAAAAACCTTGTGGATTTCCTCGGCCATTGCAGCTGTAATTGTGGCATTTAACCCCGGTCCAAGATGGATCAATGCGGTTGCGGTTGCGGCAATTCCCACGGCGACGATGGCATTGCAAAAACGGGGTTAACGTTACACCTTTGACTGTTAAACCTTTGGCAGAGTGGATCAAACAGGAGTATAGGCTGATTTTCGAATGAGCGTGGCCACTTGGTTTACTAAATCAACAGGTTGAAACGGCTTGACAAAATAGGCATTTGCTCCCAGTTGCTGGGCCTTGTAACGGTGTTGATCACCACTGCGAGATGTTAGCATTGCCACCGGGAGAGCTTCCCATTGGGGATGATGGCGGACTTCCTGTAACAGAGCAAACCCATCCATGCGCGGCATTTCCACATCTGAAATAATTAACTGCACCGGATCATCAATTCGATTTAATTGCTCCCAGGCCTCTTGTCCATCTCGGCAGGAAATTACCCCATAACCGGCCTGGGTTAAGACCCGCTCTAAGAGCCGCCGCACCGCCACCGAGTCATCTACAATCATCAGGGTTACTGGCGTAATCCGGGCCACCGGAGGGGTGAGTGGGGGAGTGGCTGGTAATTCTGGACGGCTTTGGAGTAAAAGTTCAAACTGAGGCGGAGAAAGGACGGGCACAACCGCACCTGTTCCCAAAACTGTACAGCCCATCACATAGGGAGGGACTTTAATGGTGATGTCAAAGGGTTTTAAGACAAACTCCCGCTCTTCTAGCAAAGCATCCACCCCTACAGCCATGGGTCGCTCATTTACCTCCACCACCACCCCAATTACAGGTGTGAGGGGAGCAGCTTTGGTGGGGCGAGCATAGGGTAAAAATTGTTGTAGCGGGGCATAGGGAATCGTCTGATCTTTCCAGATAATTCTGGTTGTCGGGATGCCTGGCTCCATAAACTCGGACAGCTTAATCACCTCCAAGATGTTCACAGAGGGAATTGCCAGGGTAAAATCATGGGTTTGACACAGCAATAAGGGCAGAATATTCAGAGTTAGGGGTAAGGCCAAAGTGAACGTTGTGCCCTGTTTGGGTTTGGTGCTGATCCGAATCGTCCCTCGCAATCGCTCCACTTGCAGCCGCACCACATCCAGGCCGACACCCCGCCCCGATAAATCCCCTACTTTCGCCGCTGTAGAAAATCCGGGAGCAAATAAAAACTCTAAAATCTGCTCTTCCGTCAATAGGGAAACCGCCTCAGCCGGACACAGCCCTTTTTGGACAGCTTTTTGGGTCACTTTTTCCAGATTCACCCCCTGCCCATCATCCATCACACTAATCAAAACCTGATTCCCCGACACTTTAGCCGAGAGAATGATTTTTGCGGTGGGATGTTTACCATTGCGTTGACGGACTGCGGCAGGCTCAACCCCATGATCAAAGGCATTCCGGACAAGGTGGGTGAGTGGGGTTTTCAGTTGCTCCAGAATGGCCTGATCTAGTAAGGTATTTTCCCCATGAATTTCCACGCTGAGGGGTTTTTGATAGCGTTGACTAAGGCTATTCAGGGCCGGGATAAATCGCTCTGCAACGACTCGAAAAGGGACAAGCCGGGCATCGGTTAGATCGGCCCGTAAACTGCCTAGAAACTGCCGCCCATCATCCAAAGCTGTTTGCAGTTCCCGATTCAGAAGGTCAATGTCGGCCCCTGTCTCCTGAATCCGGGCCATGATTTCCTGAAAGTCTTGCAGAGTGGAATGAAGTTCTGTGTAGCGATCAAATTCGAGACTGTCAAATTCCGGAGCGGGATCAGGGGAGACCCCTAGGGGTAAATGATGCCCATTTGCTTTGAGGCTTGGTGTTGTGGCCAGGCGGTCATAGAGGGTTTGCACCTGTTCTCGAATCGGCCCAAATTGGCTAATTCGGCGTTTGAGTTCGCGGCTAATTTGCTGAAACTGGGCCTGGTAGAGATTTAGGCGTTCTTGACTAATCAGTAACTCGCTGACCGTATTCCCCATCCGATCCATCCGAGTGAGTGGGATCCGCAAATTCAGGGATGCTACTTCAGATTTTGGGGCTGGTTCTAGTTGAGGAGGTTGGGGGGATTGGGGGGACGGAGAAGTTGGCTCTAAAGATGGAGAAGATTCTGGCGTTGTCGGAGTTGGGTTCTGAGGGGTTGACGTAAGTTTTCCGGCCAGAAAGTCTGCCCGTTGGAGCCGGATTTCACTGATGATGGCCGGGACTAACTCTGTGAGAGGGGCCTCACTGCGAAGGGCGGTAATTTGTGCCACAACCTCTGTCAGCCAGGCCAGGTTCAGGGTTTGCCCCAAGAGTTTGGTCTCTACTAAAAAGCTATCGAGGGCCCCATTGAGAACAAATTCTGGCTTGGCCTGGGCCGCTTCTAATTGCTTGAGGCTATCCTCCAAATCCGTTGTTAAGACAGCTTGGACAATTGGGGAAATCCGGCTGGGGCTGATTGTTGGAGGTGGGGACTCCCTGGGGAGATCATTTAGGTATTGATCTAGGGCCTGGAGCAGGGCATTGCGGTTGGGGTCTTGTTGGGGGGATTGCGCCTCGGTTGCGGCCACCACTAGCCCGTGAATCTCTTCAACCCCCAAGGCCAACAACTCATGGGCTGTACTGTAATCGCGGGCCCGGCCCTGATGTAAAGCTTCGAGCAAGTCTTCTAGGCGATGGGCAACCTGTTGTAAATCAGGTAGTTGGGCAATACCTGCACCCCCTTTGAGGGTATGGGCTGCCCGCATCAATTCTGAATAGGCGCTGAGGGATGGTTGAGCTTGACGAGTCAGGGCCTGGACTCCCTGTTCCAGCATCCCCAAATATTCCGGCGCATCCTCTTGGAGAAAGCAAAGGCGGGCTTCACGGGTAATGGCATCAAGGTCAGCAGCATTCAGAGGCATAGGGCATCCACCTAAGACAATTTTCCGCTAGTCAACTTGGAAACGTGAGACCGTACTTTGTAGTGTTTCAGCCACGGATACTAATGTCTGCATCGAACTGGCCACCCCTTCTGATTCTGAGGAGGTGGTTTGGGCAATGGTCGCAACTTCTTGGATGGTTTCATTGACCACTAAAGAGGCTTCTGTCTGGGAAACGGTGGACTTAGAGATACTTTCTAGTAGCGCATCAATCTTTTGGCTGATACTGGCCAGGCCTTGGAGGGTATCTTTAGTTTGGGCCACCAGTTGTGTCCCTTTCACCACCTGGGTTGTGCTGGCTTCCATTTGGCTTAAAACGTCTGCGGTTTCCTGTTGAATGCCAGTGACTAACTGTTCAATCTCGTGGGTCGAGTCTGTAACCCGTTCTGCCAGTCGGCGGACTTCATCTGCCACGACCCGGAACCCCTGCCCATTTTCACCCGCCCGCGCTGCTTCAATGGAGGCATTAAAAGCTAAAAGGTTGGTTTTTTCCGAAATCCCGGAGATGATGTTAACGATTTTCGAGACCTCCTGGGAGGATTCCGCAAGGCGTTTCATCCGTTTTGAGGTTTCGGCCACACTGGTGCGGATATTTTCCATACTGTCCACGGTGGCATCCATGGTCTGATCCCCAACTTGGGCCGATTCCCGGGCCTGGCGGGCAATTTGGGCGGCTTCTTGGGCCGAGGCGGCAACGGTCTGAATGGACTGGGCAATATTCGCAACGGACTCGAGGGTGTTGGCAATTACCTCGGCCTGGGTTCGGGCTTCCCTGGATAACCGTTGGACGGATGTTTCACTGGAACGAGCCGCCTCTTGGACTTGGTTTGCCGCCGCTTGCACCTGGGTCACAATGTCTCGCAAGCTCCGCACGGTGGCATTAAACGCGTCAGCAATAGACCCCATTTCCCCTTCATCCACCTTGGCCCGGACAGTTAAATCTCCCCGCTGGGCCCCCTCAATATCCAATAGGAGGTTAATCACAGCTTCTTGAACTCGGAGGCGTTCTTGTTTTTGCTGTTGAGCTTCGGTGCGGCGTTGGGCCTCTAAATCGGTGACGGTCTGGTAAAAAGCCTGAATTTTCTGGTCAATGTTTTGTAAATAGCCCACCAATCCAACCACTTGGGGATCCTGCCAGGCCACCTGTGGTAACTCAGCACTCCAATCTTCTCCGTGATTATGGAAAATATTGAGTAATTGGCTCAACTCTGCCCGGAGCTTCTTATCACTGCCGCCGAGAAAACTAAAAACTGTTGGGGGTGGAGTCAGGGCAACCTTAGGAGGAGTTGGGGCTGGAGCATGAATCGGCTCTCCCGCAATGGCGGCCAGACTATTTTGGGCACTGATGCCATAGAAGCCATGCTCATCTTCGGCCACAAGGTGTTGATAAATGGCGGTTGCTTCTGCTGTTAAACCCTGCTGCTCATAGGCTGTGGCCAAACTAAATTGAGCCAGGTAATCCTGGGGATCAGCGGTAACGATTTGCTGGAGGGCGGCCACATCTTGGCGAATAATCGCTTCAAAATAGGCATCATTACTGGGAATACCCCCAGAGGTGGTGAGGGAATCAGTCGTCAGAGTCATAGGAGGGCCATTGAGGTAGGGGAAGAGTACAGTTGTACGGCAGTAAAAATAGCTGCAACGTTTAATTTCAGTAAGGAGTATCCAGGAGGATGAATCCACGCTGAGAAAAATTGATGCATCCGTTGTTCCAGACGGGGGGGCACAGGGCTAATGTCCTTGGCCTGGCAGGCCACAATTCCCCGCAGATGACTCGTCAGACAACCCAAACGATACTCAGTCTCTTGATCTTCAGCTTGATCGGGAAGCCAATTAACAACTAGGGCTGGGGAGCGGCGGCGTTTAGTGGTGTGGGTTGGCTGTAACCCCAAGAGGTATTCCAAATCAACCATCCAGAGTAACCGCCCCCGTTGATTGACAACCCCCAACAAGGCTGGCGCAACCCCTGGAATGACACAAAGTTCTGAGGTTTCCAGCGTCAAGACTTCTGCTGTTTGGGCTAATGGCACCGCAATATGCACAGATTTAGTCAATTCAATATGGAAAAACTCTTGCTCCATAACTCCCCCAATTTGCCCTAGCCCTTAATCGTGTAAGTATTCGGCAACAGTCTCCAGCAGTTCATCAGGATCATAGGGTTTAGTAATGTAAGCATTCCCCCCTTGTCGCAAGGCCCAAAACCGATCAAATTCTTGATCCTTTGATGAACAGAACACAATTGGAATCTCCTTAAGGGCTGGTTTAGCTCGGACTTCCCGACATAACTCCAGGCCATTGGCTCCAGGCATGACAATATCTAAAACAATTAAATCCGGCGGTTGATTTTCAGCCAGCCATGTTAAGGCCAGTTCTGCTGACTCAGCCAAGGCAACCCTATGGCCAGACCGTTCCAATAAACCCGTCAGCAATTGTTGCTCTGTGCGCGAATCTTCGACAACCAAGACTGTTTTCATGCTTTGTATCGTCCTTTTCCTGCTTTCTGCTTCCTATTGGCTAAGCGACTGTTGGCCGGGCCTGGCGGGCAAAACGTTCTGCCAAGGTGAGTAATTCTTGGGGGGTAAATGGCTTGGTTAAATAGTCTGTTGCGCCGACCATCCGGGCCCGAATCCGGTCAATTAGCCCATCCCGTCCAGTTAACATCACAATGGGTACATCCTTGAGGAGATCAGACTGGCGCAACATTCGACAAAGCTCATACCCATCCACCTCCGGCATCGTAATGTCCATCAAGACTAAATTCGGTTTTTGCCGGGCTAAGGCGGTAATTGCTCGGGCTGGTTCTGTCAGTCCCATGACCTGATAACCCGATGTCTCTAAAATGAGCCGGACATTGCGCTGCACAGTTTTACTATCGTCAATGCAAGCCACGACTGGGCGTTGCTCTTGTTTGGGTTTCACAAAGGGGCCGACATCAATTCCACCCTCGGCGATCAGAGATTTAAGAATGGTGGCGGTGTCGAAGGTGGATAGTTTGAGCTTTGTCGCCAAGCTGTAGATGCTGACACCAGGGGTGAGATGGGTAGTGAGTCCCTTAAAGAGGGTTAAGTTGGTGCTATGTTCCCAAAGGCATTGCTGGAGTTTGTTGGGGTTCGTAATGGTCACCCGTTGGAAGGGAGAACTGATGATAGTCCGCAGTTGGGCCCACTGAGAGATTTCGCTGCGCATCGGCAGAATGGCCTGGCGAATGGGCACAGATAAGATTAAATTCTCCAGGCCCAAGACCCGGTCAAACTCAACTTCCGCTTGGGGCAAGGCCAGCAAATGGACTAGGGCTTCTTGGCTGAGAAGAAAGATCAGCTTGCGAAGTTGGGTCAGATTGACTGTGCCTACTTTCCATAACTGACAAAGCCACTGATAGTCGGTCTGGTTTTCTGTAAAGTTGGCGGGCAGCCGGACCCCAATCTGCTGTAGCACATAGGCAATCCGTTCTGGCTGTCCCATTTTGCTGTTGGCATAGTGAAGTTGACCATTGCCCACATACAGTTGCCAGATCACAGATTTATCGTTGGGATCGAAAAAAGTAAACCGGCCAGACAAGTGAGATGCCGTAATTTTCTGAAGTACCTTGGCCGGAAACACCATTGGGTTGCCCTTCGCTGTCGGCTTCGGAGGAGCAGTGTTAGAACTCGGTAAGGTGGTGTGTGTCATGGTCGCTGTGGCTAATCCTCAAGGTATGTAGTATTTGTGTCGTGTTGAGTCGGAATCGAAAACTCTACGAACCTATTCAATAAGCAAATATAGCTTCCCCTCAAGTTCCCCTCTAAAGTCTTTAGTCCACACCCCTTTCACTGAGCTAAAGTTTCAGTGACTCAAAGATGTGTAGGCATCATATCTCACTGATTTGATTTTGACTACAACCCCCTTGGTACAGCTTAGAGAAATCTCCTCTAGTAAAATGTATCTAAATTAACAATTCCTCGGGGATGGAAAACACTATGAAATTGGGGAGCTGCGGAGGAAAGACTTTTTATGGTTACCCCCACCGCCTATTAGTCAGTATCTTCCAGATTTTAGCCAGGCCTGTAATTAAAATTTCCTATTGATATCATCAGGTTTTATGCATAATCCAATGCTGATTATCAACGGATCTTATCTGAGCTTTGATCAGCCTGACTGGTTATATTGTTCAAATGCCTTAAGCTACGCCCCCAAGCCATATCGGGTTGTCCAGATTAGGACTGGTAAGGGCCAGTTAGAAAACCTTTGGCTCCTATAGCGTTACTCATTTAGGGCTCTTATTGGGACAAATCAGGAAATGTTTTATGGGCAGTCTTTTTAAGATTTCCACGCTCTCAAAACAGTCTGCGTAACGCTATAACATGAGATTTTTATGAGTCAATACTCTCAATAGGTTCAATGTGCTAGTTAAAAATGAGAAGGCATAGTCTTACTGAGGCTTGAACCAGGCCTAGATTAAGAACACGAGGATAATGATGGCTAAAGAAACCAGAAAGCTAGTTGGAATCAGTCGGCGGCCTAAGCGTCTAATTGTTTTTGTCTCCATTTGCACTTCCTGCTGTCGTTTGGTCAGATAAACATTCACAACTAGGGTTAAAAAGATGGAAATACAACAAATCAAAAAGAAAGCATCAAAAAAGGTTAAGTAACTGACTCGTGGTAAGCTGCTGCTAATACTAAAGTTAAACGTAATTGCCGTTAGTAGTGCCCCAATGGAAAGCGGAAACGGGCCAGTGGGGACATTCAAGAGGGGAACCCAAAGAGATAACCAGGCCACGATGACAATCAGAATTAATGGTAAGAATGCCCGCCAAAGATAAAAGCCACTCCGCCGTTGAATATGAATCGCAAACCGAGCTTGGGATTCTTCATCTGCCTCAGGCACGAGTTGGGTAGTAACAACGTCTTGGGTAATTTTCTCCAAGTTCCATTCGCTAATAAAAACCTCTTTTCGCCACTGACTGGGCCTGGGGCTAACGGTGAAGACGACTTGATTACTGGTATAGTTGCCAGATTCTAAAATTAGCTTTAACTGCTGTTGATCAAATCGAAAACGAACTAAGTTTAACTCTGAAGATAATTTTAAGTTGAGTCTGCGAATATAGGTCACGGTTCCATCTGGCTCAACAGTGACATCACCATCACTGGGAAGTTCCAAATTAGCACTGTTGACAACTTCCACATCAGGAGACCAAATTGATGCTAGGGGTATAAATTTTTCTGACTTGTCCGCTGAATCGGGAGTAAAGGCTAAGCGTGAATCCTGCCAACTCAACCAAATAATTGTGTTTAATTGATAATTTTGGAGAACTTGATTGATCTCCCCAAAGTCATAGACAAAAATGCCAGCCTTGATCTTGACAGGTTGTTGTAGGGGCAGTTGAGCTTGAGCTTTTAATTGGCCGGTGATGGGTTGAATATCTGCGGCAATGCTCAGCATCGGGGGAGGTTCTGCCAGGCCGGGGGGATGCCCCATACCGACAACCAAAAGGAAGAAGCCCAGGCCCCAAACCCAAGCCCATCTGAATCCCCTTGAATACAATCTAACGCCCACCCACCGTAATACTATCTACCTTGATATGGGGTTGTCCGACCGTCACATAAATACTGCCACTGACAGAACCACAAAAACCCGCTGCCAGGCCCAGATCTTGGGAACACATGGAAATCCGGTTCATAATTTCCTTGGCTTCCCCAATCAGCGTTGCGCCTTTGAGGGGTTTGGTAATTTTGCCGTTTTCAATCAGGTAAGCTTCTTCCACCGCAAAGTTAAACTGTCCCGTGGCCCCAACACTGCCACCACCCATTCGTTTGCAATAAAGTCCTTTATCTACGGAAGCGAGGAGATCATCCAGAGAGTAGTCTCCGGGAGCAATATAAGTATTTCGCATCCGTGACGCGGCAGCAAAGGCATAACTCTGGCGGCGACCACTCCCGGTGCGAGGATGACCAGTCCGTAAAGAACCAGCCCGATCACTGAGGAAGTTTTTCAGAATCCCCCGCTCAATCAAAAGAGTCCGTTGGGCCGGCATCCCTTCATCATCCATATCAATCGTGCCAAATGCCCCGCTGGAAATGCCCTCGTCCCAGGCCGTCAGGTTTTCATGGGCAATTTTCTCCCCTTTTTGATCAATAAATGGGGTCGTTTGCCGCTCAATTTGGGTTGTTTCCAGTAAATGCCCACAGGCCTCATGGAAAATCACCCCGCCAAATTGGTTAGCCATGATCACCGGATAAGTGCCTGACTCAATGTAATCAGCCCGCAGCATCCGCCCCGCCGCTTCGGAAACATCAGCCGCCGTGGTTTGATAGTCCCAGGCCCGGAGGAAATCAGGATTACTGGTATCTCCTTTGCGCTCACCAATGGAAGTCCGATGCTCTCCATCTGCACACAACACCGAGGCTCCAGCGGATTGGGTCAAACGAATATCCCGAGCAAACGTGCCATCACTGGCCGCCACCAAGATTTCCTGCCAATCGCGAAAATAACTAATCCGCCGTGATTGCAAATGCTGGGTCGCTCGGGCAATTTCAGCACTGGCCCCTAAGAGAATCTCCCCCGTTTCCTGGATCGAGCTACAGGTTCCCAACCAAAAATCTTTCCCCTTCTGGCCACTGTAATCCCGGAGTAGCTCCAAATGAATTTCGGGGACATAGGCCTGGGCACTGGGGAGATTGAGACCGAGCAACAATAGAGCTTTTTCAAGGGCGGCCCGTAAGCCCGCAAAACTTAAATCGTTGGTGCTGACATAACAATCCCCCGTTCCTCGGAACACCCGCACCCCGGCCCCAGTGGTTAAGCGCGGCGAAATGCTGGTGATTTTATCTTCTTCAGCCAAGCAGCTAATGTAGTTGACCCGTTCCAGGAAAAATTCAACTAAATCGGCTCCGGCGGCTCGTCCCAGGCCCAGCAAGGTAGATAACGGAGCTTCCCAAGACAGATCAAAGCGTTCGGAATTGGGGGCATAGGTGAGATTGGGCAGTTCGTGGGAAATCAGCAAAGTTGCAGGAGCCATGAAAAAATATGTCCTTGATCAGTACCGGAAGGGTGAGAGAGGTAGGGCTTTTGGGGCGCGATGTCTTTACAAATTTAACAAATCTCAGCTAACCCAGAATTATCAGAGTTGACCCGATGGGTATTTCTCAAGGTTTTAGTCAATGCTTGAGTGCGGGGCAGAACGTGAGTCAATGTGAGTGAACAGGCCCAGGCCTGGGATAGATTGAGGCAAAAATTTAGAACGTTGACTCGGAAAAGTTGACTCTGACTGTTTTGAATTCTGTGAGTTTGAATAATGTGGGGTGTCAATGCCTGAGAGCAAAAATTATAGTTCAAAGAGAAAAGCTCCAGGAGTCTTGCCGTGTTTCGACCCTGAAGCTTTCTGTTTGCGAATCACTCCTCACTGAATTCATAGTAGTCTCCCTGATTAGGGCTGTTCATCATCTGAGTGCCACTTTTGGGATCGTCACCAGCCACATGGGGATAATCAGAGGGGTAGGCACCGAGTTGAGTATCCTGCGTATCCAGGTTGCCCCAGGGAGTCTCTTCGGCTCTAGCCGTTGCATGGTGGACATTTCCTTGGGAAGATTGGAGCAATAGGTTAATCAGCAAACGGTTATTGAGGAGTATCACCCCTTGAGTACATCAGTGGCAATTGTCACAGGCGCGTCCCGTGGTATTGGTCAGGAGATTGCCTTGACGCTGGCGGCCCAGGGCGTTCAGGTAGCCATCAATTATGCTCGCTCGGCGGCCGCAGCCCAGGCCCTGGTGGAGAAAATCCAGGCCCAAGGTGGGGTAGCGATGGCGGTGCAGGCCGATGTCTCCAAAACGGATGAAGTGGATGCCTTGGTCAAAACTGTCACCGAGGCCTGGGGGCGGGTAGATATTTTGGTGAACAATGCCGGAATTACCCGAGATACCTTACTTCTGCGGATGAGTCTTGAAGATTGGCAAGCGGTGATTGATCTGAACTTGACGGGGGTTTTTCTCTGTACCAAAGCTATCAGTCGCATCATGCTGAAACAGCGATCAGGACGAATTATTAACATCGCTTCCGTGTCTGGACTGATGGGCAATCCCGGCCAGGCCAATTACAGTGCGGCCAAGGCGGGGGTGATTGGCTTTACAAAAACAGTTGCCAAGGAGTTTGCCAGTCGTGGGGTGACGGTGAATGCAGTTGCGCCGGGGTTTATTGCTACGGAAATGACCCAAGACCTGGATGCGGCAGAAATTCTCAAGTACATTCCCCTCGGACGATTTGGACAACCTGCGGAAGTGGCAGGGATGGTCAGGTTTTTGGCTCTGGATCCAGCGGCGGCTTATATTACGGGGCAAGTGTTGAATGTGGATGGTGGGATGGTCATGGCCTAAGCTGAGGTCAGATTAAAGTCGGTGTTGCTATGGCTGATGCGGTCGTTCCACCCCCTTGGAGCAATATTACCCAGGCCTACTATCCAACGGTCAAGCGAGATTCTTGGTACAGTTCTGTCGCTCAAACCTATGATCGAGTCCGACCGCGCTATCCCCAAGGGTGCATTCAGCAGGCCTTAGATTGGGCAAAACTTTCACCTGGCAGTCATATTTTGGAGTTGGGCTGTGGGCCAGGAATTGCGACCGTGGCCTTGGCCCAGTTGGGATTTCACCTGACCTGTTTGGAACCCAGTGGGACTGCCTGCGAGATTGCCCAGGCCCGGTGTCGCGAATTTCCCCACGTTGAGATTATTAACACAACCTTTGAGGCCTGGGATAGTTCAGAACAGTCCTTTGATGCAGTCTTGGCGGCAACCTCCTTTCATTGGTTAGACCCAGCGATTCGGTGTCGAAAAACGGCAGAGTTATTGTCTCCTGGTGGGCCGTTAATTCTACTTTGGAATGTCCCGCCCCAACCCGATCCAGATCTTTTTCCAACTATGGCCCCGATTTATGGTGAATTTGCCCCCAGCCTTGGCCAGTATGAACATCCTGCCCAACATTTAGCCGCGATGGATATTCTCAAAGAGCATATTTTAGAGTCAGGTTATTTTGAAGATTTTCAGACCCATACCCAGGCCTGGCAAATTACCTACTCTCTAGCAGATTATTTAGCTCTGCTGGGAACCTTATCCCCCTACATAGCCTTGGAACCTGAGGTAAGGCAGCGGCTCTTTGCCGAGTTAGAAAGGACAATGACCCAGGCCTGGGGGGAAACCCTGACCCTAGATTGCCTGACCGGGGTACAAGTCACCCATCAGAAAACAGCAATCCCCGGACAAACCTAAACTAGAGTTGTTTTGAATAGGGTTTGCACCTGCGACCAGGCATCACTAGCCGCCGCCGCGTCATAACTGCCCCGTTGATCACAGAAGAAGCCATGATCGGCCGGATAGCGAAAAATATGATGTTTAATTCCAGATTTTTGGAGTTCGGTTTCGATGGCGGTGACTTGTTCTAGGGGAATACTGGCATCCTGATCGCCAAAAAAGGCATAAATTGTTCCCTTAATCTCTGGGGTGCGACTGAGGGTTGGTTGACCACCGCCGGGGGTAGAGGTGGCAATGCCGGCCCCATAAAAAGAGGCTGTAGCTTTAATTTCCGGCAAGGTTGCGACCAAGTAGGCCACATGCCCCCCAAAACAAAACCCAATCGTACCAATAGCTTCGGGATTCACATCGGGTAACTGGCTGAGGTAGTAAAGGGTGGCCTGGGTATCGGCAAGGAGATGGGCCGCGGTGGTGGCATCCTTATATTTCCGCCCAATTTCAACATCGGCGGCCGTATAACCCGTTTCAAACCCTGGGGACTGGCGTTGATAAAGGGCCGGGGCAATGGCTACATATCCTGACTGGGCAAATCGTTCTGTAACATGGCGAATATGACTGTTGACCCCGAAAATTTCTTGAAAAACAATCACCGCCGGATGGGGGCCGGGGGCTTCAGGCAGGGCTAAGTAGGCATCAATGGCAATGTCACTACTGGGAATTTGCACGGAGCGAGTCGTGATGGTCATCGCCAGTTTTGTCCTACGCTACATCAAGGTCGGGAAAGGTACGCTTAAACTCCTCCAGAAGATCATCAAGTTCCTCCAGGGCCTGGTTGATGTCAATGCGTAAAGTCCCAATGTCCGGCTGCTCCAGCAACTGCACTAAAGCTCCCCGTTGTTGGACAATGTCCCGTACCCCAGTCCGTAATGCTTCCTGATCCATACTGCCCTCTCAAGCAGAACCAATGCCTCCCCATCTTAACCAGTTCTTGGGCATCTTTTCCTAGCTGTTGGTCTAGATCAAGGTCTGCTGGGGGACTTTACAGGCCTGGGGAAACTGGTTCAGCCTGGGGCGTGGCTAAGAGTTCCTTCAGGGGGGTTGAGTTACTGGTTAAGGTGGGCTTTAATTCCTGAAAATCCCGCCCCAACTCGAACGTGGCAAACTGGGGTAAGATTTCCCGACAAAAAGTATCTGCGGCCCGTGACCGATAACGGTTGGGGTTAGTAATTAAAGACAAGGTGCGCTTGATGACCACATTTTCAATTTTGATACAGCGCATATCCCCTAACTGCAATTCCTTATCAATGGCTGTGACCGAAAGAAACGCTGCCCCCAGGCCCGCCTGCACCGCATTTTTAATCGCTTCAATCGAGTTCAGCTCCATTTCCACCTTTAAGCGGCGAGGGTCAATATTGGCGCGGAGGAGAACCTGATCAATTACCTTGCGGATCGTGGATTGGGCATCCAACGTAATAAAGTTCAGCTTGTATAAGTCCTCTTTAACAATTTGATCAGAGACCGCCAGGGGATGGCTTGCGGGTAACACTAGGGCTAATTCATCTTCCGCATAGGGCGTGACACTAATGGATTCCGTTAATTCGGCTGGAACTTCGCCGCCAATGATGGCCAAATCCACTTGCCCATTGACTAAACTCCAACAGGTTCGCCGGGTGGAATGGACATGGAGTTGGACGGCCACTTGGGGATAGAGATGGCGAAACAGGCCCATCATCCGCGGAATCAGGTAAGTGCCAGTGGTCTGACTTGCCCCTAAAATCAGGGTTCCCCCTTGGAGTTTTTGCAGGTCATCAACGGCCCGACAGGCTTCTTGGCAGAGGGCTAAAATCCGGTCGCCGTATTCCAAAAGTAGCTGTCCTGCCTCAGTCAGTTGGGCCCGCCGCCCCCCCCGATCAAATAGGGGAACATCCAGTTGCTTCTCAACATTTTGAATTTGTAAACTGACGGCGGGTTGGGAAATATAAAGGCTTTCGGCCGCCCGCTTAAAACTACCTTCGGCGGCAATGGCTTTGAGAATGCGAAGGTGATCCAATGTAAAGGGAAGATCGGTCATGAACGACTCACAGGCTTTAGCCATAAAGGGAAGAGGATCGCAATTGAATTGAGGAAAGGTATCAGTCTGGTCAGTGAGGAATTACCAGAAGCTTAATTGCCCATTGTGGCAGCTTATTTCATCTCGGCCAATAGGTTCAGGCTACAATCCAGCCAGGGAGAGCGGGTGATGGTAGCACTGGTGGAAATATAGTCCACTCCGGTCAGGGCGACAGTGCGAATGGTTTCCTGGGTGATATTGCCGGATGCTTCAATTTTGACTTCTGGGCGTTGATGGCGAATCATATCCACGGCCTGGGTCATCCGCTCAATAGGCATATTATCTAGCATAATGATGTCTGCCCCAGCGGCTAGGGCGGTTTGGACTTGCCCGAGGGTTTCGGTCTCGACTTCAACTTTGTGGGTAAAGGGAATTTGGGTGCGAATCTGATCAAGGGCCTGGGCAATCCCGCCAGCAGCCTGAATGTGATTGTCTTTAATCATTACCGCATCGTCTAAGCCGAAGCGATGGTTAATGGCTCCCCCGACTTGAGTGGCATATTTTTCCAGCAATCTCAGACCAGGTGTTGTTTTGCGGGTATCAACTAGTTGGGTTGGTAAATCGGCAATCAGATCGGCATATATCCGAGTTAAGCTGGCCACTCCACTCAGGTGCATGACTAAGTTGAGGGCAACCCGTTCGCCGAGGAGGAGCGTTTCTAAACTGGCTGTCACACGGGCGGCAATTTGAGTAGGGTTGGCCGGCTCACCATCCTGAATCAAAAACTCAATTTGGGCTGTTGGTTCGAGGAGTTGAAAGACCCGCCCAAAAATTGATAGTCCAGCGATCATTCCAGCTTGTTTGATTTCCAGTTCGGCTTGTCCGGTTTGTTCTCCCAGGCCCAAGGCTTGTGTTGTCCGATCACCCCGGCCAATATCTTCCTTGAGCCAGGCCTGGAGAAGCGTATCTAAGATCAGCCAATGGGGTAAAATCGCCACAGAATTTTGCTTCCCTGCACAACTGCCTGCCAAATCCTTTTTAATACTCTAGGGCCAAACTCCAAAAATCCTCCATGTTTCGGGCAAGTCTGCGGTGAGTTCAGCACGATACTGGGAATCAAAACTGCGCCAGGTTCTCTATCCCCGCCCCGGCCGTCTTCGTCTGGCCTTGCAATACCGTGGCTCCGTGATTCCAGCCATTATGCCGCCAGTGCTACTCTGTACGGCTGCTGGGATTGTGATTAGCCTCCTCCATACCTATGTCTATCCCCTGAGTCTGCCGATTCTGGGGACGGTAATTCCCACCATTGTCCTCGGGTTGCTCTTAGTTTTTCGGACGAATACAGCCTATGAACGATTTTGGGAGGGGCGGAAACTATGGGGCCTGATGGTGAATACGAGCCGGAATCTGACCCGCCTAATTTGGGTGGCCATTCCATGTGAGACAGAAGCAGATCGTCAGGCCAAGGTTGGCGCACTGCATTTAATTCTGGCGTTTGCAATTGCAACGAAACAACATTTACGGCAAGAACCTTTGCAAGAAATAGCCCCATTTTTGACCCCTGATCAACTCCAGGCCTTAGCCACGGTGCAAAATCCCCCCCTGCGAATTGCGTTTTGGCTTGAGGACTATCTCCATCGGCAATATCGGCAAGGGAAAATTCCCATCTATCAACTGACGGTTTTAAGTGATTATGTGGGGAATTTGGTGGATGTAGTCGGTGGTTCGGAGCGGATTATCAAAACCCCAATTCCCTTGGCCTATGCAATTCACCTTAAGCAACTCCTCCTGCTTTATTGCCTCCTGCTGCCTTTTCAATTAGTGGGACAATTGGGCATTTTTACTGGCCTGGTGGTGGGATTGATTGCCTTCACATTATTTGGAGTAGAAGAAATTGGCCTGGAAATTGAAAACCCCTTTGGTCGCGATTGTAATGATTTGCCCCTAGATGCTATCTGTCAAACCATGCAACAAAATATTCAGGATTTGATTGATGCTCCACTAATGCCGTTCATAGCTCCACCTGACTCAGAATTACGGTCAGGCTATCCCCTTACCAAGATGGATCAATAGCGTTACTGTTTATCCAGGGTAATTTAGAGATTTGCATCTAGTCTCGCTCGTCCGGTGATGGATATCAGCCTGAAACATGGCCAACAAAGTCACGTACCGTCCGTAGGGGGGCCAGAACCGCCCCGCTTGCCCCAGGGTCACGCCATGCCAAACTGTGTTCACTTGCAAATGCTGCCCCTGCAGATTGGTATAGTGTGACGAGAGAGTAGAAATCTTAAAAAGACTGCCTATAAAGCATTTCCTGACTTGTCCCAATGAGAGCCCTAAATGAGTAACGCTATCCATCTCTTGTGATCATCAACATCTCTCGCCGCAGCCCGGACACCCCACGCTTCGGGACGGGTATTCATTAACCACATCAATGACAGCATTGATAACAAAGTCTCTGCGGTTCCCAAGAATCAAAGTTCTCTCTACTAAGGCACAGGCGTGATCTCAACTTCCATTTGATAAAACTTGAATGTGTTCGCTTCCTGTGGGTGATTCGCTGCCACTAACTGGTAGGAGTCTAGTACGTCCGTAATGAAGCTCTCCCATTCGGGTTCTGGCAGATGCTGAGTCCATTCCACAAAGGTGGCCCAGGCAAAAGCAAAAAACGCCTCGCGGGTTTTGAAATCCCAGACTTTATCCTCCACGTTCAACTTCACAACCCGAAATCCAGCCTTCTCAGCTAACACTCTGTACTCCTCAGGCGTGAAATGCACATAGGGTTGGCGAAAGCCCGTGAAGTTGTTGATCCAGCACGCCCGATGACAGACCTCTTCAATAACGTCTTCCAGGCATTTACGCTGACCACTTGGTACCAAGCGCAGCAGGGCCCGTCCGCCTGGCTTCAGTACCGCTCGAATTGAGCAAAGGGCCAAGTCTTGCTCCACAACCCAGTGGAGAGCATTAAAGGAAACGACAAGATCAAATTCATTCTGGTAGGGTAATTGGCGAGCATCGGCCACCTCGAAGTGGAGGTTCTCTAGAACAGGGCGACCGAAGCGGCTCGATGCAAAAGCAACCATCTCTCGCGACGGATCAATGCCAAGTACCGAGCCACGGGGAAGCTGCATAGCAATTTCCGCTGTGATCTTTCCGTCTCCGCAACCAATATCAAGAATCCGCTCGTCGCCTTCCAGCACCAACCGCCCAAGTTGTTCCTCCGCCATTACCTGCTGAAGGCCCGATTGGCGGTGATAATCGTTTGCGTGCCACTCTGTCATGAAATGTCCTCGGGTTGCGGCTGCTTGATACTAGGGGGTGTTAGACTGCTTCATCTAGAGATGATCTTTCAAATTCTTAAATAATGTTGTGACATCGAGCTATCTGCTTCCGTCCACTCATTAATATGCTGCCTGCAGTTGCTCCAATCTCAATTCTTAAGATACAGTCAGGCACTACCACAGATGGTTATGTGCTGAGGAATTAAGTATATCTGAAATCTGACGACCTAACGCTCTTTGTCTTAATAAGCACGAAAAGCCCAGGTCACTCATCCCCAAAAAGACCCCGATAAAGTTGCCTTAAAAAAAAAGAGATTTGTCAGTATTTAGAAGCGAATCGAGTTTCAATTGAATCAGGAAAAACCGTTGTCTACTGCGTGGATCAGTGTCATCTTGTTTCAGAGGATATTTGTGGATACGCTTGGGGTAAAGCGGATGAAAGAATACAGGTTCCCATCAAGAATATAAAGGAGAGGCGAACCGATTATGGTGCAATAAACTATGTCACAGATCGCCTAATTGTCAAACCTTATTTGAGTGGAAATAGTCAGAATACTATTCAGTTTATCAAAGCGATAAAGGCGATTCATCCCAATCAGAAAATTATGGTGATTTGGGATGGTGCAGCATATCATAACAGTGATGATTTCCGTAAATATTTACATCAAGTCAATGGAGATAAGTCAGAACAAGAATGGCCGATTTACTGCATCAAATTAGCCCCATACGCACCGGAACAGAATCCGATTGAAGCAGTGTGGCTGTAAGTTAAAAACTTCTTAAGGAAAGTGTGGCACTTATTGAAGACGTTTAAAATTATAAAATGGCTGTTTGAATTATTTTTAAGTCTTTTTGTTCTCCATTCTTCTTATTTGAGCATGTATGATACGTTCTCATGAATAATTACTGTTTGCTATATTGATGAAATTATCTAAATAATCGCTACAGATCATTACCAAGACGGCTCAATTTTCCTGGCCACATTTTTGATTGAAGAAGATCAGGATCAATCAGTAGAGTTTCAAGGATTTCAGCCAAAGTTTCTTAGTTTAAGGGCTTAATTTCCTCAACCGTTATAGTCATTTCCCTGAGGAATAGAACACGAAAATGCTTGAAGCCGCTACCAGTAGTACTTTTAAGAGTCTCACTTTTGGCAGAAATGACTATAAATCTTTGACTTCTACATCGTTAAGATGGGAGACGGATTCTTATATTATGACACCATTAAAAGCAACCATATGAAATAAAAAGGCGATATTGGAGGTAGGAAGACAGGCTATATTCATTGGGTAGATTCTCCTGTAGGCTGGATCATAAAGTCCATCAATTCCAGACCCAAAAGTCGCTCCACTGCAATTTTTCCTATGTCCCATGCTACTGATGTTCTCACCTTAGCCCGCTGGATGGCCGCTGATTTTAGTAACCAGGCCCAGGCCTTTGAAAACCCACCTTTTTTTGCCCACATTCGGGTGTGTATGCGCCCCTTGCCCAAAGGAATCGTGTCTGGCCTGGGGTTGTATGTCGAACAAGCCTATGACTATTTACTCTCTGTGCCCTATCGGGTGCGGGTTTTAGAGTTGTTGGTGATGTCGGATCAGATTGCCATTAAGAACTACACCCTCAAGGATGAGAAAAAATTCTACGGAGCCGCCCGCAATCCCCATCGCCTCCAAGAGCTAACAGAAGTCGATTTAGAGCTTTTACCCGGCTGTAACATGATTGTGGCCTGGACAGGGACAGGGTTTCAGGGGCAAGTCGAACCGGGCAAGGCCTGTACCGTAGTCCGCAAAGGGAAAACCACCTATTTAGACAGCACGTTTGAGATCGATGGCGAAAAGTTTATTAGCCATGACCGGGGCCGGGATCCGCAAACCGATGAGCATATTTGGGGTTCTGTGGCTGGGCCGTTTTATTTTACCCGTACCGAAAGCTTTGCCACTGAGATTCCTAATTCACTCTAGGCTAATGGTGCTGATGTCTAAGAGTTGAACGGTTTCTCTGGATTTCCCAGACCTTGATAGCATAGGAAAGGGCAGATATTCAGCTTCTGAGATTCGCCCACCTTAAATAAAGTGCTTTGACTAACCTATGCAAACCTACTATTATGTCCTCGCCAGTCGTAAATTTCTCATTGAGGAAGAACCCTTAGAAGAAGTCTTGAAGGAACGGCGGCGGCATTATCAAGAAACAGGGAAAGAAATTGACTTTTGGCTGGTGTCGGAACCCGCATTTTTAACCGCTCCTGAGTTATCTCCCCAGCGAAATCAATGCCCCCAACCCGCAGCAGCCATTATTTCTACTAATCCTCAATTTATTCAGTGGTTGAAGTTACGTTTAGAGTTTGTGATTACCGGAGAGTTCCAGGCCCCCAGTGCCACTATTCCTGATCCGATTGCCACTGCCTCCCAACCCGCTGCTTAAAGGGAACTAACCCAAGCATTGTCCAGTTGACGTTCCAATTGGGGCTGGAGGGGTAATCCGGGGTTAATGAGTCGGCCGGGAGTTAGTTGATTCATCGGGAGGTTATTGATTCCCTCGACTTGATGTGGGCCTGGCCAGAGTAACCAACTACTGCTTGGGGATAACTGAGATAAGCTGGTGGGATTGGTGGTGAGCCAAAGAATTGGAGTCTGTATCGGGGGCGGTGACTGGGGGCGTTGGGGCTGGGGTTGAATCGCGGCTAAGGCCCGGAGAATGGCGGTTTCGTTGATCAAATGCTCCACATCCCCCAGGGAAAGCTCAACGGGAATATTTTGTTTGCGAGCATAGAAATAAATAGCCGCCGCGGCCATGACGGCCTGTTCAAATTCATCCGGGAGCCAGGCCCCGCTCACATCCAGGCTAACCATCACCGCCATACCACCACTCAAGGCATCCAACTCTCGCACCCGTAATTCCCCATACCTGGCACTCGTCCGCCAATGCACTAAGCGCAGAGCATCTCCCCAACGATAGGGCCGGAGGGAACGGGTTAAGCCTTCCGTGGCCAATTGCCGTTGGTATTGCCGGTCAACCCAGCGTTGGGAGGTTTCTTGACCCAGTTGATCCAAGAGCGGACAGGCCTGTAGGGGTAAGACAATTGGATAAACGACAGCGGTTGCGGGGACAGACCAGGCCCGCTGACACCAAAATAAACCCAGGGGGGCCGCCGTGCGGAGAGTTACTTTTTCCCAATGATAAATGCCTCGCCGGGTCGGAATTATTTTGCGGACATAGCGATTTTGGGTTTGGGTGGGCAAGTCGGCAATGACATGGGGCGGTGGGGCTTGCTGGGCCAGGCCTGGGGGCAGATGATCCTTAAGGGTGATCAGGGCCCGCGGGGTTTGGCTGGGATTAGAGAGTTCGAGTTCTAGGGTCAAGACATCCCCCACACTGACGGGTCGAATGGGTAAACGGGTCATTACCAGGCCCCGAATCATCCGCGCTGGTGTTAAGGCCCCCACCAACAGCAAAGCGACAATAATCCCAGTCATCACATAGAGCCAGCCGGACATCGAATTTACTGCCGCCCCAAAGAAAAACAAGGCCAGGCCGCCCAGCAGTAATGCCCCAAAGGCTGGAGTCACCCATTGTCGCTCTAACCACCGATTCAAACGCTGAATCATCTCCGCTCCAGTCCCATCGCCAACCGCTATCCTTTACTCTAAGGGGATTTTGATAACTCGGGGCCGGAGAGGACTAAATTTAGCTTTCAAAACATAAAATAGAGACTTTTCGGATCAATGGCCCGATACAGGGCTGGCAGATTTAAGATAGACGTGATCCTTGTATCCGGCCCCTGATCATGGTGAATACATTAGTCACTCCTGTGCCGAGTTTAGGGGAATTGGAGCTTGGCCTGGCCAAACTGCGAAACACTCTCCGCCCGGGGCAACGGGAATTAGCAAATTGGTTAGATGGCCCCTTGGCGGTTTCAGCAGTTCCGGGAGCGGGAAAATCTCACGGGATGGCCATTGGAGCCGTGATGACGTTGGCCCAGTCCCAACTCCACCGCCAAAAACAACTGGTGATTGTCACCTTTACCCGCTCCGCCACCGCCAACATTAAGAGCCGGATTCGCCAACACCTGGCTAATTTGGGTTTACCCCGCTATGGTTTCTCGGTTCAAACCCTCCACGGCCTGGCCCTGAACATTGCTGCCAGTAACATCCGCCACGGCCTGGATTTATCTCAAGCAACTCTGATTACGGATGTCCAGAAAAGTCGGATTTTGCGGCGGTGCGCCCAAGAGTGGCAGCAGGATCACCCCCGGGCCTGGCAGATCTTATTAGATGGCCAAGCGACTGAATACGAGGAAACAGAACTGATTCGCCGCCGGACGGCCCTTTTGAGTGAAGTCTTACCCAAACTAGCCCAAACCAGTATTGCCGCGGCAAAAAGTTCTAACCTGAGTCCGGCAGATTTGGCTAACCTGGCCGCCGGCCATCCCGATGCCTACCCCATTTTAGAAATTGCCGCCGACCTCTATGGCCGCTATCAAACCCACCTCAGCGCCCGCGGACTCATTGACTATGACGAAATGATTTTGGCCGCCTTACGAGTGCTTGCAGATCCAGAGTCCCGCCGCCACTGGCAAACTCAAGTTTATGGGGTTTTTGAAGATGAAGCCCAGGATTCCACCCCCCTGCAAACGGAACTTCTCAAAATCCTAGCTACAGACCCGCTTAATCCCCATCTAGTGAACCTTGTCCGGGTGGGAGATCCAAACCAGGCCATCAACTCCACCTTTACCCCGGCTGACCCGATCTTCTTTGCCCAATTCTGCCAGGCCTGTGCAGATCAATCCCGATTCTTTACGATGAACCAGGCCGGTCGCTCTAGTCAGATCATTATTGACGCAGCAAACTATCTCGTCGCCTGGACTAATGGGACACAAGTGGCTGGGCCAGAATTGCCGTTTCAACCCCAGAAAATTGAGCTAGTTTCTCCCGACGACCCCCAACCAGATGCCAATCCAGCTGCGACCGGCCGGGGCCTGGAAATTTACGCGCCCAGAGATGTTATCCATACGGTGGCCTTGATTGGGGAACGGGTGGGACAACTGCTAACGGAAAATCCCCAGGCCAATGCCGCTGTCTTGGTGCGGGAAAATAAGCAGGGGCGATTTGTGACCGATGTTTTAGCCCAGCCGGAAAAGTTTGGCTTAAACACCAATTTGGCAGGCCTGGGAATTACGGTTTACGACACAGGCAGCGAGGCCCGGCGTTCCCATGTTCCAGCCGAGTTACTGAATATGCTCCTTTTTTTACATCGCCCCCATTCCCCTGGCTATTTCAAGGCAGCCCTGGATATTTTCACCGCCCGTCAACTCATCCGCCGCCAAGATTGGAACGCTCTCGTCAGCCAACCGGAATTATTTTTATTTCCCAGTCCAATCGATCCTGGCCCCCATCCCGATGAACAAGCCGCCCAACAACTCTGCCAGGCTCTCCTCCAGGCCCGTTTGAACCTAGCCCTCTATCCCCTGATTGCCTATGTGGCCAATGTGCTCCAATACGACCCGACCGAACTGGCCACCGCTGATAAGTTAATTAGCCAATTGGCACAACAGGCCGGCGGACAACAAACTTGGACAAGAATTAGCCCAATTTGGCAGGAGATTGTCAGTGAAGAAAAATTTGATGCGGTGGAGCTAGGGGATCCAGACAGTAACTTGATTCGACCACGGCAATTAACGATTATGACCATGCACAAAGCCAAGGGCCTGGATTGGGATTATGTCTTTCTACCGTTTTTGCATGACACCGTCATTCCGGGTAATCCTTGGGTTCCGGGTTCGCTCAAGTTTCTCGGTCATGCCAACCTTGAGGAAGTCGCGCGGGCCCAAATTCGCAGTGCCGTTCACCAACGCCCAATTCCAGATATTAACGGGGCCTGGGAACACGCTAATCACCTCAAAGCCGCCGAAGCCTATCGGTTACTCTATGTGGCGATGACGCGGGCCAAACGTTTGCTATGGATGTCGGCGGCGATCAATGGCCCCTTCAGTTGGGCAAGTTTTAATTGGCATCAAAGCTATAAATTCGATCCGAAAAAACCTTGTCCTGCCCTGGATGCCCTTCGCAAGCAATTTCCCCAATCACAAATGTCCATTACCTATTAGTCTGTTTGCCTGCCATCATCATGCCCACACCTCAATCAGTCTCAAACATTCAAAGCACAAAAGAGCTATTTGATTATTGGTATCACAAAGTTATCTTTCGCAATCATGATCTCATTGAATCTGATAATCATTTGCCTGCCTATGAAATCCGTCATGAATGCACAAATTATGATACTTTGCTTAAGTTGCCAGAAGTTGAAACACTGACGGGACTGGAACGAGATCGAGTTTACGCTATCATCAAGTATCAATGCACTAGCAAGGTTCTTCAACGCCGAGCCAGCTATTTTCGTCAAAAGTCTGTAGAAATTCGTCATGAACTTGATCAACTGAATCATCAAAATCAGGAAAACAAGAATTGGATTGAACAACTCAGACGGCTTTTGTTCAGCAAAGATATTGAAATTAAACAACTTACGGCCCAGATTGCTTTGTTAGAAGCTGAAAAAGAAGTTCTCCAGGCTGAAAGTGATCAATCAAGTGCCTATGCAGAACTGTTAAAAGAAGTAGAAACACTCAGAAAGAAGTTTGAAAAGGAGAAAAAACGACGTGAGGAACTTGGAAAGAATAACCAAAGTTTAGGCGGCCGAGTAGCTCATACGGAGCGGTATAAGCGAGAACGGAATGAAGCCAGAGAGCAAGTAACTAAGCTAGAACAAATCAATCGGACGTTACAAAATGAACTCAATCAACTTAAGGGGGTACCTTTGCGCTCAGAACCCAATAAATCTCAACGCAGACTGAAAAAATCTCCCCTCGCCACATCCGAGCTAGAAAGGGACAACCCAGCCAATGGCCAATGACATCTTTATCGAACTGACGCGGTTAACGTGATGAAACTTTCTGAACTTAAAGCACTAGTTTATGACCAGGCCCAGGCCAGAACCCCGAAGGAGCTTAAAGCCCAATACCCCAGCCTAAAATCCCTCGACTTTCGCCGCAAACAGGCCTGGCAAACCGCCTTAAAATTTCTCTCCACATTGCCCCCACCCGCGGAACCAAATCTCACCTATGAACAATGGTTAGCCCATCCACCCCCAGAATATCGGGAATTATTTGCCACCCTTGATGCCACCAGCCAGGCCTTTGACCAACACTATGCCAATGCCCAGGCCTTAAATGGGGAGTTAATCCAGATTGCCGATGAGTTAGAGTCCCTCAGTTTAGAATTGGAGACCGAAGCCAAAACCTGGCCCAATCAACCCCCCAGGCCCCCCAAACCTGACCCGGCACTAAATTAGGCTGCATATCTTCTGAATCCAAAGGTTAGGCCTGGGCAATTAAAGCCACTTCCACCCGTTCGGCCTGGGGTTGGGTTAATTGAATGGCAATATTGGGGCCAAAAAACTTGGTGATCTTATCCTGCTTCTGTTGCCAAACTTCAAACTCAATCGCCGAGGAATCAAATTCTAAAATTAAGGTATAGGCTCCGTGGATCAGGTCTTCCCGGATACCCACCAAAATCGGTCGCTCATCATCGGAAGGGCTTAGGCCCAAGGCTGTTAAAGAACTGTCCAAATGGGCATCTTGACCATAACGATAGCGGGTAACATCTTTGCGAATTTGGGTTTGGATCGGCGTGGCCTGGGTTTCCCGCAAAGCAATAATGTCCGGGGGAGTGGGTTGGCTATAGGGGACAGGGGACAATTCCGCAGCTTTTAAGGCCAGCCCCCCCAAAAGTAAAGGCACACCATAGAAAAAACCGGCCAAGTTTAAGGTGGCATTACCTGACCCATAGGCAATAAACCCAATCACGGTCAAAATCGAACCTACCACCAGGCCGAGCGTACTTAAGGAAAACCGACCAAACATGAAGACCTCTCCCCACCGGGACTCTGAGATTTTGCTACTACCAGCCACGCAGGGCCTAAGATTAACGATAGTTTACAAATTGTAACGCGGCTGGATAATCCTCTTCCTTAAGCCGTTGAATCACCCCTTGCAAATCATCCTTAGACTTGGCTACCACCCGCACTGCATCCCCTTGAATACTCGGTTGAACTTTCTTAAACTCTGTCCGAATCAGCTTACTAATGTCCTTGGCCAACTCAG
Organism: Pseudocalidococcus azoricus BACA0444; assembly: GCF_031729055.1. NCBI lineage: Bacteria > Bacillati > Cyanobacteriota > Cyanophyceae > Acaryochloridales > Thermosynechococcaceae > Pseudocalidococcus > Pseudocalidococcus azoricus. Next base: position 77,598 of record NZ_JAVMIP010000004.1, read on the forward strand.
CAGTCAAGCCCCGCCGCAGTTGAATGGCCTGAGTCACCCGCCCACCGGCCGCCGGGTCAATGGGGCCATAGTCAAAAATCTTGAGGGATAAGTTACGTTTAGCTGCTTTAGTTTGCAGGATGGTGATCACAGCATCGAGGGTAAATTCACTGTCGGTATTGATCGTAATTGCCTCTGGGCCAAGTTCTACAGTTGTTTTGGTGCCTTTGAGATCATAGCGGCTTTTAATGTCTCGAACTGTTTGATCTACAGCATTAACTAACTCCTGTCGATCAAAGTCGCTGACAATATCAAAGGAAAAACTACTGGCCATACTAATTCCTAACGGGAGTATCCAAGATTTTAATAACAAGTAACACAAAGATAACCATTATAAAGCAATCCGTCCTCAATTACGAGAATATTATGTGCTGAAAGTCTAGGATAATCTCCACTTTTGCCTCGTTTTGTTAGTATTAGGCAGCTTCTCAACCAGAATAGTGAGATTGTTTAGATCATCTAATGACTATTGCAACTACAAATGGCGGTAATGTCTTTTAGTAAAGGACAGATAAAATAAGGGAAGATTGTTCTTTTAGTGCCTATGTAAAACGTCCCTGGTTTTCTGCCTTGCCCGACCTGTGGCTCAGACGACATCAGACATCATGAAGAATGAACAGATTCGTTTAGAGAAGGCAATGAGTGCAAATCAAGCTGTCTTTTCCTCATCCTTTACTAAATAGGACTACCGATAAAGACTACCTGTTGGCTTCAAAACCCGATGTAATTCCACTAAGCGAATTGCTATCATCACCAAATAGGCTGATAACGAATTTTGCCCCAAGGTGCGGATTAATAGATCCAGTAATTCAGCCAGTTCGCCCCGCTTAAATTTCAGTTGTTCTAAAGCTCTTACGGATTCTTCTCCCCATTGCCAAGTGTCTTCAAATGCCGTGATCTGGGCCTGGGAGCTTTCACCTTTAAGAGATTTGAACAGGATGTTATACCCGGCCTGGGAGTTGAACGGTGGATCAAGATAAATTAAGTCCACACATTCCTCGGCAAGGCTGGCCCGTAAGACTTCTAAATTATCGCCATAGTAAAGCATTTTCATATCTGGGCTAATTGAGTTTGTAAGTGGTTGGGCCTGGCCTGGGAGTAGTCGAACCTATATTTAGGAATAAATTATGATCGGACTGATTATGAGCCACATCCCCACAAATCATTCTCAATTATTGCCCTAGTCAAGAGCGATGATGTCAAGATTCATCGTTTTTTGAGAATAGGATAATTAATCCGCTCAACTTAGCTACGGTCTTCCAAGAGCCTTTGCCACTCGGCATCAATTTTGTCAGTTTGCTCGGCTTCTTGGGTGATCAGGTCTTTTTCAGTGGTGTAGGCCAGGTTTGTCTGTGTGATCAGGGTTTCTGCGGCATAGGCCTGGGCGGCGGTAATTTTGTCCTTAAGGGTGGCATCGGCGGTGCGGAGAATTTCGGCCCGGTTTTCTCGGATTTGATTGCGGGCTTTGATTCGGCCATTCATCACTAGAATCCAGTAGTAGCGACCGAGGGGAATTCCCAAAAAGCCCAGGCCATAGGCGACCAAAACCCAAAAGATTGACTGCACAAAGCCGACGATGCCGCCCAACTGGGTTGCTACGGATCCATCCCCAAGTAAATTCCACAGGACTAACGCCCCGACTAGGTTGATACAGCCGAGGCCAATGGCTAACATCACTTGTCCACTGCTAGCGCGGGTAAATTTCCAGGTAATTTCTTCCAGATAGGGTGAAACAGGTTTTTGGCGTTGTTGTTTGGCCGTAGCCTGGAGATCTGGGAAATGATAAATAATCTCGCCCTGCTCCGTAACTTGGGGAACCCCATTAAAGCGACTCAAGACCGGAATCATAAAGTTTTCGCCACTGGACAGCGGGCCTGGGGAAATATCCAGATAGGGGGCAATTTGTTCAGCAACGACGGCTCCTTTTTGGTTGATAATTTGCTGCCCGACTTCTTGCCAGCGCCGTTCTTCCAGATTGGCATTGGGATTCCCATCACCAAAGAGAAACGAATAAATCCCTTCTAAGAAGTTCATTTCCTCTGGATTTTGTCGCTGATTACGGGACGACTGCCGCCGCGGCCGATAGGGATCACTGCCAAAGAACCATCAAAAGTCTGGGAAGAAGATAAAACGGGGGAAGTCAAAGCCGCCGGAGCGATTATTGTTATCATTTCGGCTACTACTGGCAGCAATCACAATGAGGATGATGGCAACAAAGATTAAGACGATTGAGAGAATCAAGAAAATCCCAAAGGACATCCGAATCAAATAAAACAGAACGGCCCAAACCTTGGCCCAGGCCTCTTGGAGTTGAATCCGTAAATACTTAGACCGCAAAATTCCCCGAAAGTCCCGTGGCAAGACATAGGCAATATCCCCAGATTCGGCCACTTGCAGATCTCCACCCACTGCACTGGCCAAGGCCAACAGGCCCTTTTGAGAAGTATTGAGGTCTAAACCAGCCTTGGCCGCAACATCACCGACCGTGACTCGATAGCCTAATTGTTCAACAGCCTGCATGACCGCTGGGTTTAAGGTTGCGACTTCTGCCATAGGGATAAACTCTCAAGTTGGCTTAATTCTTATTTTATCGTAACAATTTGAGCTGCTCCAGCTTAGGTGAGGATTATCCCCCCAGGAGTTGCCGCTGTCGAGTTTCTATGTTTATGGTCTTATGCTTGAAACTGAGTAGCCTGTTTCTGGGTTAAAAAGGCTTTGATAGTTTTCGGATTCCTCTTGTTTTACTTGCCAACCACCACCACCAGGCCTGGGGCGAACATGAAAAATTGGACTAGTTGAAGGAGGCGGGTTTTTCCTGACCATTGAATCTATCTTTTCCTAACATCAGAATTAAATTCCCACACATGAAATTCATACTAATAACTAATTATACCAATGGTTTATCTAATCGGTCGCGCCAATGCCCTACCCCGTTCTGCCGACTCTCAAAATGAGCAGTCCTAGCCAAAGTTTGCCATCTAATATGGTCTAGATTACGATTGCACAAACGCCAATAAGTCGGTATTCAGTTGATCTTTACTCGTATCGCCTAAACTATGGGAACCTCCAGAGTAAAGCTTTAAAATTGCATTGGGAATTAGTTTAGCGGCTAATAGGGCAGAAGCCTCAAGGGGAACAATCTGATCATCGTCACCGTGAATAATCAACGTTGGAATATCAAACTTTTTCAAGTCTTCAGTAAAATCGGTCTCAGAAAAGGCCTGAATACAATCGTAAGCATTCTTATGGCCTGACATCATTCCCTGTTGCCACCACGATTGAATCGTCCCCTGGGAAACCGTAGCTCCAGGCCGGTTAAAGCCAAAAAATGGGCCACTGGCAATATCGAGAAAGAACTGGGCCCGATTTGCCAAATAAGCGGCACGAAACCCATCAAAAACCTCTAAGGGTAGCCCCCCGGGATTTGCTTCTGTCCTGACCATAATTGGCGTTACAGAACCCATCAAGACCGCCTTTGCCACGCGACTTGTCCCATGCCGGCCAATGAAACGCGCTACTTCTCCCCCACCCGTTGAGTGACCAATCATCACAGCATCCTGAAGATCAAGAGCCTGGAACAGTTCCGCCAAGTCATCAGCATAGGCGTCCATATCATTGCTTTGCCAAGGTTGACTAGAACAACCATGCCCGCGCCGATCATGGGCAATACAGCGATAGCCATGAGAAGCCAGAAAAAACATCTGCGACTCCCACGCATCAGAATTCAAAGGCCAGCCATGACTGAAGGTGATCGGTTGTCCAGAACCCCAATCCTTGTAATAAATCTCGGTACCATCTTGTGTCGTTATGGTTCCCATATCATTACCCCCTATTGTCCGAAGACTGGCTTTTATAGCGTTACGCAGGCTGTTCTGAGAGAGTAGAACTATCAAAAAGACTGCCCACAAAGCATTTTCTGACTTGTCCCCATCTCACCCTAAATGAGTAACGCTATAAATGCTTTTAGGCTACCTCAATTTACTTATTTCCAGCGGTTTATTACGCATTGTCATTAAATAAAACCATCTCTGTTTGTAATTCGTAATAATTCTATTATTTACTCAAGCAATGTAAGCTATCAGTCATCGAGTTATCTGGACTGTTCTAGAACCATAAATACTCTAGAATTCATGGTAAAAAATATCTTCTACCCTCTCCTTAACCAAAGCGACCACTAACATAATCCGCAGTTTGCTGCTGGGCTGGATTATTAAATATCTTCTCAGTCCGGTCATATTCGACCATCTCACCCAAATACATAAATGCCGTATAGTCCGATACCCGACTAGCCTGTTGCATATTGTGGGTAACAATCAAAATCGTGACTTGATCCTTGAGATCCCCAATCAAGTCTTCAATGCTAAGAGTGGCAATCGGGTCTAAAGCAGAAGTTGGCTCATCAAACAGGATCATCTCTGGATTTGTCGCTAAAGCCCGGGCAATACAGAGACGTTGTTGTTGACCACCAGAGAGAGCTGTACCCGCTTCATTGAGTCGATCCTTCACCTCATCCCAAATTGCTGCCCCCCTTAAAGACCGCTCCACCACCTCATCTAACACCGACCGCTTACTGATTCCCCGGACTCGCAGGCCATAGGCAATATTTTCATAGATCGATTTCGGAAATGGATTAGGTTTCTGAAAGACCATCCCGATCCGCATCCGCACTTCAATTGGATCTGCCTTTAACAAATTAGATTGATCACTTGTTAGGGTAATACAGCCTTCATAGCGATTGCCTGGATAGAGATCATGCATCCGGTTAAAACAGCGCAAGAGGGTTGTCTTACCACATCCCGATGGGCCGATCAATGCCGTCACCTTCTTTTCATAAACCAGCAAATTAATGTTTTTGAGGGCCTGCTTAGAGCCATAGTAGAAATTCAAGCCTTCGACTTCTGCTTTTAAGGGCAAGGCCGGGGCCTGGGAGCCAGCAGATTGGACAGAGGAATTGTTTACCATTTGATACCTTTCCGAAAGCGATAACGTAAATAGATTGCCAGGCCATTGACACCCAGCGTTAACACCAACAAAATAATCCCCGCTGCCGCTGCATTGACTTGAAACGCCTCTTGGGGACGGGACACCCAGTTAAACATTTGGATTGGCAAAACTGTAAACGGAGATTGCAACCAAGCAAAAGAAATAAATGGAAATTCTGACTTGAGTGGAGAATCTGGCAAAAAGGTAATAAACGTTAAAGCCCCAATCGTAATTAGGGGAGCCGTCTCACCAATGGCGCGGGAAATACCGACAATGATCCCTGTTAATATCCCGCCCATAGAGTAAGGTAAAACATGATCAGCAATCATCTGCCATTTGCTAGCTCCCACGGCATAGGCCGCCTCGCGGATAGTGCTGGAAATTGCCCGTAAAGACTCCCGTGTTGTCACAATCACAATCGGTAAAATAAGTAGGCCCAAGGTCAGCCCTGCCGTAGCCACACTCTGGCCCAAGTTAAGGGTATAAACAAAAAAGCCTAAAGCTAGCAGACCATAAATGATCGAAGGCACTCCCGCCAAGTTACTGATGTTAATTTCAATAAAATTACTAAACCAGTTCTTGGGCGCATATTCCTCTAGGTAAATGCCTGCCGCAACACCCATCGGAATGGCAAACAAAGCCGTGACCACCATCACCAATAATGTGCCAACCCAGGCAATTAAGACTCCAGCTTCTTCAGGAGTACTACTCGGTGGTGAGGTAATAAAGCGCCAGTTTAAGATTGGCAGTCCCCGAAAGAATAAATCTAAGACTAGGGCAGTCAGCGCAAGCAAGGCAAATAGGATTGAAAGAAGACCGAGGAGAATAAAAATCTTCTCTTGAAGGCGTCTCTGGTCAATCGACCGATGAATGGCAGTCAAGTCCTGGGTAATTTCGACCGGCGCAGTAGTCATAGTCTCAAATCTCATGAGTTCTAAACAGCAGTTCAGTAAATCTCTCGGAAGCGACGACTCAGGAAATATCCCAAAATGTTGAAGATTAGGGTCAACAAAAATAACATAATTCCAGCCGCAAAGATAGATTGATATTCTAAAGAGCCGTGGGGTAGATCCCCTAAGCTTACTGAGACGATAAAGGCAGTTGTGGTGGCAGCACCTTCAAGGGGATTAAGGGTAAAAATGGGTTGTAAACCGGCTGCTACAGCCACAATCATTGTTTCCCCAACTGCTCGCGAGATGGCCAAGATATAGGCAGCCACAATTCCAGAAAATGCGGCGGGCAAAACGACACCAATAGCAGTTTGTAAACGGGTTGCCCCCATCGCATAGGAACCTTCCCGCAAATAAACTGGCACAGCCCGCATGGAGTCTTCTGCCAAAGAACTGATGTAAGGAATAATCATAATGCCAATGGCAATCCCGGCCGAAAGCATATTAAACCCAGGTAATTGGAAATATTCAAATTCCTCACGCCCCGGCCAGAAAAACATCTGCACAGCTAAGATTAGCTTTTGCAACGTTGGGCTAACCAAAAGCAGGGCAAAGTAGCCATAAACAACAGTGGGGATGCCGGCCAGAAGCTCCAAAACGGGTTTGAGCGATTCCCGAAGGCGGGGGGAGGCAAAATCACTCAGATAGATGGCCATCACAGTTCCCAAGGGAATAGCAACCGTCAAACCCACCAAGCAGGTCACTAAAGTTCCAGTCAGTAATGGCAAAACCCCAAAAGTCTTTGGCTCAATCAGGGGCGACCATTCAGTGGTAGTCAAAAATTCTACCAAAGCAGCCCAAACTGTCCCAGCATGATCCTCAGCCACCAGTTCAAAGAAAATCACTGACTCGCTAAATAAAATATAGACAATAGCAAGGGTTGTAGCGACAGAAGAGAAAGCTGCTAAAAACAAGATCGTTGCAATGATTCGCTCTCGCCATATTCTCACGGTGCGTGATGGCAGGTTTAGGGGTAGTTGTGTTGCGTAATTAGGGGCAGAATCTGACATGGTTTGAGCTAAGGAAAGAACGGAAGGATGTTGAACAAGAGCTTAACTAAAAACGGCCAGCAGCGAAAGCAGCCACCAGCCGCATTGGTTATATAACGAGCCAGAGGAAATTACCTGGCTTCCCGTTTCAACAGTTCAGCAATAGTTAAACCGACAGCCTCTTCACCGCCAAAGACCGTGCCAACCCGACCTTTGTTAAAGTTAGCAAGAATAGTTTTGTAGGCAGAAGCAGGTAAGGCTACCATCCCAACCTTCTTGGCAGCGGGTGCTGCATTGTTCATGTAGTAGGTGACAAACTGCTTGACTTCGGGACGGGAGGCAGCCTTTGAGCTCACATAGATGAACAAGGGACGAGACAATGGTCTGTAAGTCCCATCCAAGACCGCTTTGGCAGAGGGCATGACGGGGCCTTTACCGCTGTTGACCCCAACGGCCTTAACCTTGCTCTTGTTCTCTAAATAGTAGGACAAGCCAAAGTAACCTAGCGCACCCCGATCCCGGGACACACCTTGAACCAGCACGTTATCATCTTCACTGCCGGTAAAGTCTTTACGAATCTGTTTTGATTTACCATTAATTGCTTCAGTGAAGTAGTCGAAAGTGCCAGAATCTGCTCCTGGGCTGAAGAGCTTAAGGGGAACATTGGGGAAGCCAGCCCGGACTTGACTCCAGTTATTAACCTTGGAACCTGGCTCCCAGATTTTTTTTAGTTCAGCGGTGGTTAAGTTGCTGGCCCAGGTATTTTTTGGATTGATGACGACGGTCAGGGCATCGTAAACAACTGGTAATTCAATAAAGTTTATCCCGGCTGCTTTACAGTCAGCAATTTCCTTGGACAAGATGGGGCGAGAGGCATTGGAAATATCGGTTTCACCCCGGCAGAATTTTTTGAAACCACCACCAGTTCCAGAAACCCCAACGGTCACCCGTGTTTTACCACCAGTGGACTTTTGAAAGCTCTCTGCAATCGCTTCCGTTATTGGGAAGACGGTACTAGAACCATCAATTTTGACGGTGGGCACGCCTTGGGATTGGGCAAGGGGGATTGAGAGGGCAGAGATGGCAACAGTACCGGCAAGGGCCCCCAAGATGGGTAGGGACTTTTGCTTGATCATCTGAAACATGATATTCCTCGGAATGGTTGAAATTCAGTAATTGAGGGAGGTTAGAGGAGTTTGGGTAACATTGCGTAAAAATGCTCCCAATAGGCAAGAATTCTTAGGCCCACCGATCAGAATACGCAGCAATCAGCATTTTTTTGGTTAACGTTAGGGAAAGGTTTGGTTAATTTACTCACGCTTAAGTACAAAGAATTTATCGGTGTAAGTTTCCATAACCTTGATGACATGATAATTTGCAGATACTCGGCAAACATTGAGGCTGAACCATTTTTAGAATGGCTTAATATTTCTAGAAAAACCAAAAATTTTATTTGCCAATATTTTCTGTCTGTTATTTGACTGTGGGCGATCCTAAGGATAGTGTTCTTCACTGAAGACTTGATGGAAATGTGTGAAAAGTGTTCTCTAGCCAGGGCTGCTGAGATTTTTAGGAGTTACAATCGGCTGCCTCAGGCCAGAGAGTTTCCTCCTCATTCCTCCCCAGGCCTGGATGGAGATAACACGATTAGCTAATATTCCACGTTGATTTTTAGGCTAGGGATGAGAGGGTTTTGCTTAACAGTAAACGAGTTGGGAATAGCCAATGGGCATCGGTGGCCCGCAGTTGATATCCCAATTGTTGATAGAGTCCTTGGGCAATTGTATTGCTGGCTAAAACGTGTAAATAAACCTCTGGATGTTGGTGTTGAATCAGCCAGGCCTCGACCGTTTGGATCAACTGCTGGCCGATCCCTTGCCGCCGATAATCGGGGTGAACAGCCAGATTCGATAAGTATGGGCGGGGAATCCCTTTTTTGTAGGGGAGATTTGGCTCTAGGAGGCGTAGTTCAACCTCGACAACTCCAAGTAAATTTGCTGCCTGGGGATGAGTGGCAATAAAACAGCCATACCCCTGCTTGCCGTGGCGTTGTCGCTGGTTTAGGTCTTGCCAAATTCCCCACTGAATCAGGGGCGCGATCAGCAGTAAGGGGGTGTCGAGGGCATAGAAAGACTGGCAAATCAGGGCGGCGGCGGCCTCTAATTCATTGGCCTGGGCGGGGCGAAACTCTAGGGAGCGGGGTAAAAGGGAAGCAGACAAAGCAAAATCTGGATCAGGATAAAGAGATGATGGATGAATTACTGGCCAACGTCCGCTTGCAGAGTTTGGATTAGTTCTTGGACTTGAGGGTTGGCAAATAGGGCTTTTGTATCTGCCATCAGCCGCTCACCCCAAAGGTTCTCCCGTTGAAACTCTGGTTCAATATAGCGGCTATCGAGACGTAGTGCCACAAGGGCCGTGTTAATACCCTGCTGTACTTGCCCTTGTCGAAATAAGGCAACTGCTAAGGCTAGTTTAGGTTCTCCAGCTTTGTTATCAAGGGCAACGGCGGCCTGGAAACTGCGAATGGCCTGGGGGATTTCCCCCTGTTCATATTGGAGTAAACCAATGTTATTTAAAGCTGGCCAGAATTTTTTGTCGTACTTGAGGGCCTGGCGATATTGAGCGATGGCCTTGGGATTTTGCTTGAGCTTCAGGTAGGCGTTCCCGAGGTTAAACCACTCCTCGGCAACATCACTGCGAAGGGCTAAACCTTGCTCTAATGCCCGAGCTGCATCTTGGTAGGCTCCTGTCCGAAAATAGGCTGAACCAAGGCTAAAATAAACTCCAGCATTTTTTTGATTCAGGGCAATTGAGGTATTCAAGGCCGGAATGGCTTCAGCGGGTTGAGAAACCGTGAGATAGAGACCACCGAGGAGGGCCCACACTTCATAGGCCTGGGGGGCTAGTTGAGCCGCTAATTTGGCCCGTACCAAGGCTTCGTTAAACTGTTGAAATTGGGCCAGTTGCAAGGCTTCTTGGGCTACTGTTAGGCCATCACGCTCCATGTCAGTGGCGCTGAGTTGTGGAGTATGGGGGATTAAGACCTGGGCCTGGGCAACACTCAGGGGCCAGATACTGATCCCTGCCACAAAAAATAGGCTACCTAAGCGAGCAACACTAACAGAGATACAAAGTCTGGGCACTGGTGCAACTACCTCAGGACAAGATTGAAACGCAACAAAATTTTTGGGAAAGTACCCATTTCAGAATAGCTTAACTCAGAAGTGTTGAAAGTCAGTCGAAAAGGCTAAAAAATATCGCCAAAGTGTGACACCCTGTTCGGATAAATTAAAAAATAATATATAGTCCCAGAGATATGATTTAGCCGTGGAAGATCGAGAGTTTTCAGGGCTTGAGAATCTACAACAGATGATTGATAGAGAACAGCAAGTTATTGTCAAGATTAAAAATAACTATAAACCAGATTGTGGGAATCAGACAAAAGTCGTGAGCAAGAAATTAGTAGCTTATCGAGTTGTCCATTTTTATGACTTATAAAGTCAAACAGATTATTTGGATAGTAGCCAGCAGTTCAGGAGAGGGATGAACTAGTGAGGAGACTGGAGAGAGCTATTGTCAACGGTGGCGAATTGAGACTTTATAAAAATCCTTAAAAAAGCACTAAAAGCCAGACGGATTGATGGGCAAGAGCTGAAGTGGAATTGAAGTTCAGATTCTGATGATTGAGATTGCGTATTTAAAATGAGTTTGGGTGTCTCACTAGCAATATTTCCTAAAATGTTGATCAGTCAAAAATAATCTGGGTAACGCTATAAAACTTAACAATAAGCTATCACATCAAGAAATATCACAATCATTCTCAGAAAACAGAACCAGACCCTAAGATGAGGGTAGCGGTTTATACAGTATTTAGGAGCAAGGTTATGTGGAACGAATTCCGACAAGCCATGCAACGGTTGTTTGAGGCCTGTGGACGCATCTTTACTCCTGTCAAGGATGATTACCCCGCCACTGGAACTCAACCCTATAGTGGCTCGGCTGCCAAACGTTAGGAACAGTTAGACATTCAATCAATGAAGGGTTTATCCCCCCAGGCTCCTGCCTCCCTAATCGATCCCAAACTTAGCTGCCAAAACTCGGAACATCTCATGTTACCGTGTAGCAGTGTGACTCTAAACAAAGAAGGGCAAAGATGAAGGCGCAGGTGTTTCGGGGGGTTAATCATTTAAGCTACGAAGACTTGCCAATGCCAGAATTGAGGGCCGATGAGGTTCTAGTTCAGGTGAAAGTCGTGGGCTTGTGCCAATCGGATATTAAGAAAATTCGCTATCCCCTTTACGAACCCCCGCGCATCTTTGGCCATGAGACGGCTGGGGTCATTGCTGCGGTTGGCGAAAACGTTAAAAAATGGCAGGTTGGGCAACGGGTGGTGGTCATGCACCATATCCCCTGTATGCGCTGTGATTACTGCCTCAACGAAAACTATTCCATGTGCCATATCTATAAAACTGTGACGACTACGGCTGGATTTATCCCCAGTGGAGGTGGATTTGCCGAATATGTCAAAGTCCCTGGCCACATTGTCGCCAACGGGGGGTTAATTCCGATTCCCGACTCCATTAGCTTTGACCAGGCCAGTTTTGTCGAACCCACCAATTGCTGCTTAAAAGCGGTTAAAAAGGCCCAAATTGCCCCTGGACAAACGGTTTTAATTACTGGAGCCGGTCCGATTGGCTTGATGTTTATTATGTTAGTCAAATATTTTGGTGCTAAAGCCATTGCCACCGATTTAATCCCCGCCCGGATTGAGAAAGCCCAACAGGTAGGAGCCGCAGCGGCCTTTGATGCTCGGGATCCTGACTTAGCCAGTAAAATCCAGGCCTTAACCAAGGGCTTAGGGGCTGATGTCAGTTTATTAGCTGTTCCCAGTGAAAAGGCATTTTTCCAGGCCCTCGACTGTACCCGTAAAGGCGGTAAGATTCTCTTCTTTGCTGAGTTCCCGGATCAAGTAGAAATTCCCCTCAACCCCAATGTTCTCTACCAACGGGAAATTGACTTAATGGGCAGTTACAGTTCCTCCTATCGCGTCCAGGCCTTGGCCACCGATATAGTTTTTAACCGCCGTATTGATGTGGATGCCCTGATCAGTGATCGCTATCCCTTAGAAAAACTTGACCAGGCCGTCAATCAAGCGGTTGCCCCGACCCCAGAAACCTATAAAATTCTCATCTACCCGGAAGCCACCTGTTCTTAGGCTCTTTTTTTATCTTCACTCACTTCTCGTTTGATTTATGGCTTGGTGCTTACGTCCTAGGTGGTGGTTGTCCCTGCTGTTGGGCTTGATTTTGGCCTGGGGTCTCTCCCACTCACGGGGCCTGGCCAATAGCCATCAAGATCAGCAAATTACGCTCCCCCCCCTGCAAACCCATCCCGTCCCGCCCACCCTCCAGGCCTGGTCTAAACCCCTTCCCACATCCCCCGGCCCTGGAACCCCCACCCCTGACTATTTTGATCAAGTGAAACAAACCGAGGTCGGGTATCTCATTTGGAGTCAGTTTCCAATTCAGGTTTACATCCAGCCCCCCGATAGTCCCACCGCCCAGGCCTGGATTGCCGCCGCCCAACAAGCCGTTCAAGAATGGCAAGCCTATTTACCCTTAAAGCTATCTTCGTATCCGACGACGGCCGACATCACCATTCAAGCCAATCGGCCCAGTCATCGGAGTGGAGAGCGGGTCAGATCCGCTGAAACCTTCTATGAACTCTATATTGACCCCCAAGATCATTTGGCCCATCGGTGTCAAGTCATCGTCCGCCCCACTCAGGCCCCCAAATATGTCTTAGCCGCTCTCCGCCATGAACTCGGCCATGCCCTCGGAATTTGGGGCCATAGTCCCTTAAACTCAGATGCCCTCTACTTTGCCCAAGTTGCCGACCCACCGCCTATTTCTGCCCGTGACATTCAAACCTTGATTCGTATCTATCAACAACCCACCCGTCTTGGCTGGTCTATACCTGTCTCATCAAGGAAAATCATAGAGAAAACCCATCAGTAGCATTGTTAAAAATGAATGAAAGAAAGGTCATCAATAGAGATAGAGTAATGACGACTCATTAAGTAATTGAATATATTTAATACTGACTTTAATATATAGAGCCAAGTCTATGCAAATAACTAATAAGATTAACTTTCTTAACTTCCGAGGCGATTTATTTGGGGGTGTCACTGCCGCGATTGTCTCTCTGCCCTTATCTCTGGCTTTTGGAGTGGCATCAGGAGCCGGGCCAATTGCCGGGTTGTATGGAGCGGTTTGTGTCGGTTTTTTTGCGGCCTTATTTGGTGGGACTCCGACTTTAATTTCTGAACCCACAGGCCCGATGACGGTAGTGATGACGGCGATTGTGGCCAGTTTGACCGCTGCTAATCCTGACTATGGCCTGGCGATGGCGTTTACGGTGGTGATGCTGGCTGGGGCATTTCAGATTATTTTTGGCGTGTTCAAGCTTGGGAAATACATTACGTTAATGCCCTACAGTGTCATTTCTGGCTTTATGTCCGGGATTGGCGTGATTCTGATTATTCTGCAAATTGGGCCGTTCTTAGGTCAGTCTGCCCCCAAAGGAGGCGTTATTGGCACCGTCCGGGCATTACCAGAATTATTGAGTAATATTCACCCGGCGGCGGCTATTCTCGGCATTTTAACCGTGGCCATTATCTTCTTTACCCCCCAAAAAGTGAAGCGGATTGTGCCACCCCAACTAATTGCGCTTGTCGTTGGGACAATTCTTTCGCTGACTCTCTTCCAAACTGCTGACCTGCGCCGGATTGGGGACTTGGGAGACATTCCGATGGGATTACCGGATTTTGTCCTACCCACCTTTAGCCCAGGCCAGATTACAACCATGCTGATCAATGGCGTGATGTTAGGGATGTTGGGTTCTATTGATACCTTGTTAACCGCTGTCATTGCCGACAGTCTCACCCGCACGGAGCATAACTCTGACAAAGAACTGATTGGGCAAGGGATTGGCAACATTGTCTCGGGCCTGTGTGGGGGCTTACCGGGAGCCGGGGCGACAATGGGAACTGTGGTCAACATTCAAACCGGGGCCAAAACAGCCGTTTCTGGGATTACCCGAGCCTTGGTTCTGTTGGTGGTGGTGCTAGGAGCAGCTCGTTATACTCAACCGATTCCGATGGCGGTTCTAGCGGGGATTGCACTGAAGGTGGGGATTGATATTCTTGATTGGAGTTTCCTGAAGCGGTCTCACAAAGTTTCAGTTAAAGGCTCCCTGATCATGTACGGGGTGCTGCTGCTGACAGTGTTTGTGGACTTGATTGTCGCAGTGGGTGTTGGGGTCTTTATTGCCAATATTCTCACCATTGAACGCCTGAGTAGTCTCCAATCCCAGGAGGTAAAGCTCATTTCCGACACGGATGATGATGCCCGCTTAACCGAGGCTGAAAATGCTTTACTTGATGCCGGACAGGGACGGATTTTGCTGTTTTACCTCAGTGGCCCGATGATTTTTGGTCTTTCCAAAGCTATTGCCCGTGAACACAATGCCATGAAGGAAGCCGATGTTTTGGTGATGGACTTGAGTGATGTGCCGCTGTTGGGGGTGACTGCGTCCCTTGCCATTGAAAATGCGATCCGAGATGCCTCAGACAAAGGAGTAGTGGTCTATTTAGTTGGAGCAAGTGCGAAGGTATTGAAACGGCTAGAAAAATTGGGCCTATTTACCTGCATTACCCCAGATCATATCCTGACGGATCGAACCGATGCCCTAGAGTTGGCGGTGATCTACGTCCATGAAAAACAAGCCATCGCGGCCGATTCTCTCCCCGTTTAATGAGAACCTAGGGGAAAGGACAACAATTAGGATCATCACCAGTACCCTGGAGGAAATCTAATGATTTTAGAGGCCTGTGTTTTAGGAGTTATTCTTTTGGGGTTCTCTGGCCTGGTTTGGCAACCGAGTTTACTCCTCAAAATCATTGCCCTAGATGTGATGAGTACGGGAGTGATTGGCTACTTTGTCTTAATTGCGGCCCGAACCGGTGTTTTTACCCCAATTTTGTTCCCAACTCAATCCGTGACCTATGCGGATCCCGTTCCCCAGGCCGTCATCCTAACGGCAATTGTGATTGGCCTATCCACCCAGGCCTTAATGCTAGTCGGGGCCATGAAGCTATCCAAAAACAATCCCACCCTGGAATTGGATGAGATTGAGCGTAATTATTTACCATGACAGAAATAACAATTACCTGGATTCTGCTCCCTTTATTTTTAGGGATGAGTAGTTATCTACTGCCAAAACTCGCTCGCTATCTGACGGTGATCGCAGTGGTGAGTTCCCTGGCCTATGGTTTGCAGGCCATTGTCAGCCAAACTCCCATCACCTTAGAACTGTTGGATCATTTTGGGGTGATCTTGTCCATAGATGGGTTGAGTGGCTTTTTCATTGTGACCAATGCCCTGGTTACGGCTGCCGTCCTCGCCTATTGCTGGGTATTGCCTAAGTCCGGTTTTTTCTATACCCAACTGCTGATTCTGCACGGCAGTTTAAATGCCATTTTTATCAGTGCCGATTTTGTCACTGTTTATGTGGCCCTGGAAACAATTGGGATCGCCTCATTTCTATTGATTGCCTACAGCCGGACTGAGCGGACAATTTGGGTTAGTTTACGCTATTTATTCGTCAGTAGCGTTGCCATGTTGTTCTACCTAATGGGGGCGGTCTTGGTCTATCAGGCCAATCATTCCTTTAGCTTTTCAGGATTGTTGAATGCTCCCCTAGAAGGGATTGCCTTGATTTTCTTGGGGTTATTCACCAAAGGGGGGCTGTTCATTTCCGGTCTTTGGTTGCCCCTCACCCATGCTGAAGCGGAAACACCTGTATCTGCCATGCTTTCGGGGGCGGTGGTTAAAGCAGGGATTTTTCCCTTAGTCCGTCTCTCCCTGATGTTTGGGGAATTAAGCCCAATGATCCAACTCTTTGGAATTGCCTCAGCTTTTTTAGGGGTGGGCTATGCCTTGTTTGAGTCCGATCTAAAACGGCTATTGGCCCTGAGTACCATTTCCCAGGTTGGCTTTATTGTTGCTTCCCCCACTGTGGCCGGATTCTATGCCCTCAGCCACGGGTTAGCTAAAGCAAGCTTGTTTTTGACTGTGGGCAATTTACCAGAACGGCAATTAGCCAAGCTCCAGGCCACGGTAATCCCCGCTCGCCTCTGGGGTGTCTTAACCATGGCGGCCCTCTCGATTTCTGGCTTTCCCCTTTTGGCAGGGTATGGCGCAAAAGTATGGGCCTTAGAACAACTAACGGGCTGGCAAAGTTGGGCAATGAATGGGGCGGCCTTGGGGACGGTGGTGGTTTTTGCCAAAGTCATCTTTATTCCTTTTGCCCTGGGAGCAAGTCAAGGGGGGCCTGGCACAAAGGGGGTAACGGGGGGATTTTGGATTGGGGTGCTGCTGTTACTGTTGAGCTTGGTGATCGCCAATGGTGTTTATCTACCTGCCTATACCTTGGCCAATTTACTCAAGACATTGGCAGTTATTGTCGGGGGCTGGGGCGCGTCTTTTTTCCTCCTGCGTCAGTTCCAGGTGCAACTGCCCCGCGTTTTAGAGTATTTTCAGCAATTGATTGGCCTCATTAGCGTGATCTTGGTGCTACTTTTTGGAGGGCTTTGGGCATGGTTGGCATTTTAGATTTAACCCTCCGGCTGGTGATTTGGTTTTTGTTGACATCGGATCTCAGCTTGGCGAACATTCTCATTGGTGTGGCGGTTGCCTTAATTTTGCCCCGCAGTTCTAGAATTAAGTCGAAGCTGAGGGATTGGGCCGGTGTTCTCAAAGAAATTATCCTCGCGATTCCTAAGGCCTATGTGGAAGCCTTTCAGATTATGCTTGCCCCCTATAACCACAGTGAAGTCAAACTGGAACGAGTCCGGCCGAATCGGACCCCGGGACTGATCTTTTTGGATATTTTTGTGATTACCTTTACCCCGAAAACCATTGTGCTCAAGTATCGGGAAGATGGCTGGTATGAAGTTCACAATCTCGTCCATCGCAAGGCCGCCGGGAGGATCGGGAAATGATCTGGGTACTGTGGGGAATGTTATTGGCTCTATTGATCCCCCTCTGGGTGGCCTGGAGGGAAGAAGAGGTTTGGCAGAAAATGTTAGCCTTTGCCAGCGTGGCCACGAAAACATCCATGATGATTTTGGTTGTTTCTGTCCTCCGGGATGATTGGATGATTGGGGTGGTGGGGGTAATTATTCTCAGTGTTGGGAATGCCGCCTTAATGTTACTGGCCCACTTGGTTAAACGCATTAATGATGTTGTTACGGCCCAAACTCTCCGGTTGTGAGGTGATCACGATGTTAAATATCCTCAGTTATGGTTGCTTTGGCCTGGGATTAGTTTTTTGGTTTTGGGGCACTGCTCCCTTACTGTCAAAACGATCCGTCCTCTATAAATTGCATGGTCTCTCGGTCTCCGATACGATTGGCTCCCTGACTATTACGATTGGGTTGCTGATCAAAATTCCCCGGGAGTGGCCCCTGCTCCTGTTGGCCTTAATTTCCCTCGCGATTTGGAATACGGTTTTGGGCTATGTGTTGGCCTATTGTTCCACCCCTAGTCCCCAGATTGATGCTTTACTTACTGCTGATGAATATAAACTCTAACGGCTAGCCATGATTGATAGCTCCGATCCAACGATTACCGCGATGATGCTCCTGTTTCCCTTGGCTGCTGGGATGGTGATTTTCCAGGCCAACCCCTACTATGCCCTGGTAACGCGGGGGATTTTAGGTGCAGTTGCCGCCTTGATCTATGCCCTTTTGGGAGCCGCCGATGTGGCCTTAACGGAAGCCCTCGTGGGAACGATGTTAGCCATTACCCTTTACGCGGTGGCGGTGCGCTCGTCCTTGGTGATGCGCTTGGGGGTTTTACAGGCCAATGGTCAAGAGGAAGATGCTAATGGGGAGGGCCATGGAATACCACAGGCCGATTTTGTCGAAATTATTGCCGCCTTTCGCCAGATCATTGCTCCCTACCATTTGCGCTTAGAGTTAGTCCCCTATCCAACTCTAGAGGCCTTAACCATTGCCCTACAGGAAAGGGATGTCCATGGGATTTGTACGCCCCTAGCCACCCCGCCCCCTAGTTGCTTTGAAGCCGTGATTCGGATTCCCCGCCTCTTTAGGATTATCCAGGCCGGTCTCACCCCAACGCTGATCCAAGTTTGTAGGTTGCGCTTGGCCAATGATTCCCCAACCCTGCCCCCTACGAGTTTAGCCCTACCGGAAGAATCCCCATGAGCCGACCGACCCTGAAAATTTCCCCGCTACAGTGGCTGTATTGCCTGACGGCCCTATTCTTTACCGTGAAAGTTTGGCTACTGCCCAATCCCAGCCTCGACTATCCTGGGGTAGATATTGTCCAATCAATTGTCCTAGATAGTGGTGTCCCCAATGCCGTCACGGGAATTATTTTTCGTAACCGCCTCTATGACACGATTTTTGAGGTGCTGGTCTTCACAATTGCGATTATGGGGGTTAGTTACCTGATGGCTAATGAGAAACCCCTCGGCCAAGTGGAGCAGTTTTCAGACCAGCCCTCGATTGTCTTAGCTCGGCTGGGTGCAACCATTACGGCCTTGGTGAGCATTGAGTTAGCCATTCGCGGCCATCTCAGTCCGGGAGGGGGATTTGCGGCCGGGGTTGCGGGGGGGACAGCCATTGGCCTGGTGGCAATTACAGCCTCAACAACTTGGATGGAGCAACTCTATCAACGCTGGCAGATTGGGACTTGGGAAAAAGTTTCCGTTTTGGTGTTTATTGTTTTGGCTGGGCTGACTTTTGGGGGGTGGGAATTAGCCCAAGGAGAATTTGGGGCCCTGGTGAGTGGAGGCATGATTCCGATTCTCAATGCCCTTGTGGCTTTCAAAGTGGCCTTGGGGTCTTGGGCGGCGATTCTGATTTTTATTCGCTATCGTGGACTATTGTAGAACCAACTCTATTTTTTAGAATAGTCTATATAAATTATTATTGGCAATACCAGTTGTAAATTTCACGATTATAGCCGCTATTTGACTGAGATATTTCTCGATTATCTGACATTCCTACTTGTTGATTGTCCTTGTTTAGCTTTATGTGTGAAATCCTAATTATAGATTGTGATTGCATCGAATTATTTGAACAAAATATTTTATATCTGTTTTGTTCTCCATCAAAAGTATTATTTGAAGTAGGCTTAAATATTCTGGCAGGAACTCCAAATCGAACTGAAGACTGACGATTAATTTGGTGAATTGGTAGTACATACACCTGAGTAGTGCTGTAGTCACCCCCTAGTTTTGCCCAGCCTGGGCTTAGATTTTGTCCGAGACATTTGATAGGGTAGAAAGAACCAGCAACCCAGAAAAACGGCAAAATAATTTTACGAAATAGTTTTTTATTCAAAATAGAGTAAGTGACAATAGGTTTTGGTGGCATGAGAAGAATTTGGTCATGGGTTGTTAGTTCTTATCACAGTTTGTTGAGCCTGTGGAGGGCTGGGAACACTGCAAACAATCAATTTAATCTTAATGGTAATCCTGAATTGCTTTTACCTGTAGGGGATTGGTTTGCAAAGCTCTAATGGCCGCGGCAGTTGCTTTGGCTCCCGCAATAGTTGTTACCATCGGGATTTTATAGGTCAAAGCTGAACGGCGAATCAGGCGACCATCGGCCTGGGCTTCTTCTCCAGAAGGGGTGTTAAAGATCAGGTGGATTTGTTGGTTTTTAATCGCATCCAAAACATTCGGCCGCCCTTCATGGAGTTTGAGGACTAGCTCAATATTCTCCAGGCCATACTCTAACAACGCCGCCCTTGTACCTTCTGTCGCTAAGACATGAAAGCCCAGGGCCTGTAAATCTTTGATCACCGGGGCAATGGCTTTTTTATCCCGATTACTCATGGACACAAATACGGTTCCCGATAATGGCAGTTTTTGATTGGCTGAAAGTTGGGACTTAGCAAAGGCCTGGCCAAAATCCACGTCAATCCCCATGGCCTCTCCTGTTGAGCGCATTTCCGGGCCAAGCAAGGTATCAGTGCCAGCAAATTTCTCAAAGGGCAAGACCGCTTCCTTGACAGCTACATGGTTGGGAATAATTTCTTGGGTTAAGCCCAGTTCGGCTAAGGTTTTCCCCGACATCAACCGGGCGGCAATTTTCGCCAGGGGAACCCCAATGGCCTTAGAAACAAAGGGAACAGTCCGAGAGGCGCGGGGGTTGGCTTCAATCATAAAAATTTGATCCCCCTGGACCGCCAACTGCAAATTCATCAGACCCACCACATTTAGGGCTTTGGCTAGGGCGACACTCCATCCCCGGATTGTTTCTAAAATCTGCGGCGGCAAGGTTTGAGGCGGCAAGCTACAGGCTGAATCTCCGGAGTGAATCCCGGCCTGTTCAATGTGCTCCATCACCCCCCCAATGACCACATTCCCCTGGGCATCGGCAATGGCATCCACATCCACCTCAATCGCATTCTCGAGAAACTTATCAATCAAAATTGGGTGATCCGGCTCCACTTGCACGGCATAGGTCATGTAGCGTTCCAGTTCACTATCGGAATAGACAATTTCCATCGCCCGTCCGCCTAAAACGTAACTGGGCCGGACGACGACGGGATAACTAATTCGTTGGGCGACGGCGAGGGCTTCATTAAAACTACGGGCCAGGCCATTGGCAGGTTGGGGAATATTAAGTTCTCGTAAAATCCGTTCAAACCGCTCCCGATCTTCGGCAATGTCAATAGAATCCGGCGAGGTGCCCCAAATTTTGGTTGTGCCTTCGGGCCCCTGTTGATTCAGATAGGCCTGCAACGGCACTGCCAGTTTTAAGGGAGTTTGCCCGCCAAATTGAATGATCACGCCCACAGGTTTTTCGACTTCGATAATGTTTAAGACATCTTCTTTAGTCAGGGGTTCAAAATAAAGGCGGTCGCTGGTGTCGTAGTCGGTGGAAACGGTTTCCGGGTTGGAGTTGACCATGATCGTTTCATAGCCATCGGCAGAGAGGGCATAGGCCGCGTGACAACAACAATAGTCAAATTCAATCCCTTGGCCAATCCGGTTCGGGCCAGAACCCAAAATCATCACCCGCGGTTTTGTCGCTGGTAAAACTTCTGAGTCGGGGGCAATGGTTTCCACTTGGCCGGTTTCTAAATTCACCCGTTGGGTGGGGCGTTCATAGGCGGAATAGTAGTAGGGGGTGGTGGCTTCAAATTCGGCGGCACAGGTATCCACAGTTTTATAGACGGGAATTACCGCCAAGGATTTACGATAAGCTCGCACCTGATCTTCCGTGGATTTGGTCGCATAGGCAATTTGGCGATCACTAAACCCCTGTTGCTTCACCGTCCACATTTCATCGGCCGTGATCTGAGTTAAAGCCTTGCGTTTGAGGAATTTTTCGGTGTCCAATAGCTCCTTGAACTCGTTCAAAAACCAACGATCAATCGCGGTCAGTTCATAAATATCCTCCACAGTCATCTGCATCAACAGGGCCTGGCGCACCGTCAAAATGCGATCGGGGTTCGGTGTGCGTAAATTGGCCCGAATTTGCTCCAGACTGGGAAGTTTTTCGGCTTTGTCACAGCCCCAACCGGCCCGGCCAGTTTCCAGAGAGCGTAAGGCTTTTTGAAATGACTCTTGGAATGTGCGTCCCATGGCCATCGCTTCCCCAACAGATTTCATTTGGGTGGTCAGCACAGGTTGAGAACCGGGAAATTTTTCAAAGGCAAAGCGGGGAATTTTCGTCACCACATAGTCAATCGTTGGTTCAAAGCTGGCCGGGGTTTTCCGGGTAATGTCATTGGGAATTTCATCCAGGGTATAACCCACCGCCAGTTTGGCCGCCATCTTGGCAATTGGAAAGCCAGTTGCTTTAGAGGCTAAGGCAGAAGACCGGGAGACGCGGGGATTCATCTCAATCACAATAAAATCGCCCGTTTCGGGATTGACGGCAAATTGAATGTTCGAGCCGCCGGTTTCCACCCCAATTTCCCGAATGATCTTGATCGAGGCATCCCGCAGGCGTTGGTATTCTTTATCCGTCAGGGTTTGAGCTGGAGCCACTGTAATTGAGTCGCCGGTATGAATCCCCATCGGGTCAATGTTTTCAATCGAGCAAATAATCACAACGTTATCGGCTAAGTCCCGCATCACCTCCAGCTCGTATTCTTTCCAGCCAATTAACGACTGCTCAATCAAAATCTGGGATACCGGACTGGCATCTAACCCCGAGGCAGCTATTTCTTCAAATTCTTCCTGGTTATAGGCAATCCCACCCCCGGTTCCCCCCAATGTAAACGCCGGCCGAATGATCAGGGGATAGCTCCCGATTTGCTGGGCAATGGCTTTGGATTCTGCCATGGTTTCCGCTAGGCCCGAGGGACAGACCGGTACGCCAATCCGAGCCATCGCTTCTTTAAAGAGTTTTCGGTCTTCCGCCATTTCGATTGCCGGGAGTTTTGCGCCGATCAATTCCACGCCATGTTTTTCGAGAACGCCGGATTTTGCTAACGTCACCGCCAAGTTCAAGGCTGTTTGGCCGCCCATGGTCGGGAGCATCGCATCGGGTTGTTCGGCAATAATCACCTTTTCGACAATTTCTGGAGTTAACGGCTCAATATAGGTGCGGTCGGCCGTTTCTGGATCCGTCATGATCGTGGCCGGATTGGAGTTAATCAGGATTACCTCGTAGCCTTCTTCCCGTAATGCTTTACAGGCCTGGGTGCCAGAGTAGTCAAATTCACAGGCCTGGCCAATCACAATGGGCCCTGAGCCAATCAGAAGAATTTTTTTCAGGTCAGTACGACGGGGCATAGATCACAGCGGCCAAATGAGATTCTGTTTAATCCTACACTGCCAGGCCAGATATGCTTTGTAATGAACTTGGCTGAAATTACGTCAGAGTTAGAGCAAGCCTTTTCACATCAACACTATGGCCTACGACAACCTCTGTAAATCCCTCGTAGAAAGTAACCCCAGGCCCTTTGTCACGTGGCTATTAGGAGAATCTGTCACTGAAATTAACATTCTCAAAACCGAACTATCCGTGGAACCGATCCGGGCCGATTTTGTTAGCTTTTTAGAAGTTGGCAATCAAATCTTACATCTCGAATTTCAAACCCAAGCCGACCCCGAAATGCCTTTACGAATGCTCGATTACTACACCCGGCTTTATCGCCAATACCGCCGGCCGGTCAGACAAATTGTTTTATTTCTCAGAGAAACAAGCTCAACTGGTGTCCAAGTAGACTTTTTTGAATCCGCCAGCACCCGGCATCACTATCAAGTCATTCGATTATGGGAAGTGGCAGCCACAAAACTCCTAGCATTTCCGACCCTGTGGCCCCTGGCAATTTTGGCAAAAACCGAAAACCCCGATAACCTATTAACTGATGTTACTCAGCGATTAGAAACCTTAGAAAACCGAGAATTACGACTGAGTTTAACAACCTACACCTACTTGTTGGGTGGGCTAAAGTTTAAGAAAGAGATGTTACAGCAACTACTACGGGAGGAGATTATGCGGGAATCTGTTACCTATCGGGAGCTAGTGGAAAGCAGTGAACAACGGGGACTTCAGCTAGGACTTCAACAAGGGATTCAACAAGGGATTCAACGTGGACGGCAAGAAGGGCGGCAAGAAGGACGACAAGAAGGTGAGGTTTTGCTAACCCTGCGGCTACTCCAGCATAAATTTGGCCCCCTGTCAGACGATCTCAGACAGCAGATTTGCAGTCTTGGCATTCCGCAACTAGAGAGTTTGGCTGAAGCCCTTTTAGACTTTCAAACCCCCACCGACCTGGCCACATGGCTAAACCAGACCCCGAACTAAATAAACTAAATCCAGTCAAGTAATTTGTCCATCAGGCTGAAATGCTGGCTCACTGATTGTTTTCTGAGTGACTTTGGCGACTGTAACGATCCGAATAAATGATTTGCCCCAGTAATATAGCACTACGCATTTAAGGCTAGATAAGAACAAGGGAGGAAATACTTTTTAGGCAATGCTTATAAGATTTCGATTCTCTTAGAACAGTCTGCGTAATGCTATAGCAGTGATTAGGCATGGAGATTTTAGCACTACCCAACTGCTATAGTAAACAGTAATGATTCGTGAGAATAGCCCAGAATTATCTATCCCTGCAAAGTCTTGGTTTTATCCTAGGCTCAACGAGGGGGGATTCTTTACCAAGGCTTCTGATGATCAGTCATTCTCACAAATAAAGACGGACTGCTATATAGTTTGACGAACAATGTTGAAAATTTGATCCTGACGGGAATCAGTGATATTAACGGAACTGGGAATGCCCTCAATAACACCATCATCGGCAATGCGGGCATTAACACACTCAATGGTGGGATGGGTGATGACTATTTAGATGGTGGGGCTGGGGCTGATAATCTTGTCGGTGGGATCGGTAACGATACTTATTTAGTGGACAACATTGGCGATCTAGTCACGGAGACTTCCACTATAACCACTGAGATTGACACCGTTTATGCTTCAGTCACCCATACCCTGACCAGCAATGTGGAAAATCTGTTTTTGACGGGCACATCTGCTCTCAGCGGCACAGGAAATGCTTTGGCGAATACCATGACGGGCAATACAGGCAATAATACTTTGGATGGAAGTTTTGGGGCAGATGTTCTTTTAGGTGGGGATGGCAGCGATCTGTTAATTGGGGGGGCTGGGAACGATAATCTTACGGGTAGCAACGGGAATGACTTTTTCCGGTTTAATGCCCCTACCGAAGGGATTGATACCCTTACGGATTTCAGTAAAGTGTCTGGGAATACGGATAAGATTCACATCCTTGGTAGTGGGTTTGGCGGTGGTTTATTACTAGGTACATTGGCTTCGTCTCGGTTTATTCTGGGTACGGCGGCCACTAACACCAGTCAGCGGTTTATTTATGACCAGGGAACAGGCAGCTTGTTCTTTGATGTGGATGGCTTAGGGGGAACAGCTCAGGCACAAATTGCCACTTTGACTAGCCTGCCTAGCTTGACCGCCAGTGATATTGTCGTTATTTAGAATCTCTGTCCTGGCCAGATTTATTCCCATCCATCTTGGGTCGATAGTTTAGCCGTTAAGTTTGACTCCTGATATTCTGTTGATTCTCAACTAGGGGCCTAGATCTTCATTGATCTGGCCCTTTTTTGGTGGTTGAGATTCTAAGGGATGAGTTCCGGGGCCTAGCTGCCCTGGTCAATTTTTATCCTAACAATAATAATTTAGCTATACCCCTTGTCAGTGAAAATTTGACTCTTCAACCTAAAGAAATATTGAGTTGGTTTATTGCACGATTGAAAGGGGCCTGTCTCGAAACCAAATGCCCTGACCCCGTTTAACTATCCGAATTAAAAGTGCTTCGGGCCTGTAATGAAGCTCTTTGCAAGTATTTATACTAACGAGGACATTTCCGGACTGGTTTCCACTTTACTCAGAACTCGTGGTTTTAATGTCTTAACCGTGCAGGAGGTAGGAAATATTTCTAACAATAGTAAAGAACAACTTTATGTCTGATCTCTGCACATTCCTAAGGAAATAGTCTTTATAAAAAATTGGCCTGGGAATGCTTATCCCGTTCAAAGGATTCACACAACCAGGCCCCGTTCAAGAACTTTTAAATTAGGAGAACCTAACCTAAGAGAGCTTCGGCCTTAGCCAAAACATTCTCCACCGAGAAGCCAAATTTCTCCATAACTACACCACCGGGAGCAGAAGCCCCAAAGCGATCAATGCTGACCGTATCGCCTTCCGTCCCAACATATTTATGCCAGCCAAAGCTCGAACCAGCCTCCACAGATAACCGCTTGGTCACGGCTTTCGGCAAGACAGACTCTTTATAAGCTGCATCTTGGGCTTCAAACAAGTCAAAGGAGGGCATCGAAACCACCCGGACTTTTTTACCCGCAGCCGTTAATTTCTCAGCTGCCGTTGTGCAAAGATTCAATTCCGACCCTGTGCCGATCAAAATCAATTCCGGCGTGCCATCACAATCCGCCACCACATAGGCCCCTTTGGTCACTCCTTCAATGGAGGTTGCATCTAAGTTAGGCAAGTTTTGCCGGGAGAAAGCTAAAAGGGTGGGTTTGTGTTCCTTGGCCTGGTTAATCGCCACATAGTAGGCCCCAGACGCTTCGGTACCATCGGCCGGCCGGATCACGGTTAAGTTGGGAATTGCCCGTAAAGACGCTAGAGTTTCAATCGGTTGGTGGGTGGGGCCGTCTTCCCCTTGGCCAATCGAGTCGTGGGTCATCACCCAAATCACACCGGCCTCAGACAACGCAGATAAGCGAATTGCCGCCCGCATATAGTCGGTGAAGATTAAGAAGGTAGCTCCGTAGGGAATCAAGCCCGAACCATGCAAGGCAATCCCGTTACAGATGGCACCCATGGCGTGTTCCCGCACCCCAAAGTGGATATTCCGGTTTTGGTATTGCCCTTTTTGGAAATCCCCATAGCCCTTGATCTCGGTCAAGTTGGAGTGGGTCAAGTCCGCCGAGCCGCCAATCAATTCCGGTAACACAGGTGCAAGTTTATTCAAGCAGGTTTCAGAATGCTTCCGGGTCGGGAGGGCCTTATCAGCAGCGGTGTAGGTCGGCAGCACACTATCCCAATTGGGGGGTAACTGCCCAGAAATTTGCCGCTCAAAGGCCGCCGCTTCTGCTGGATACTTGGCTTTGTATTGGGCATAGGTGGATTGCCATTCAGCCTCGTAGCTGGCTCCCCGTTCAACGGCTTTGCGCATATGGGACAAGGCATCAGCCGGAACTTCAAAGGGGGCAAATTCCCACCCCAAGTTTTCCCGCATTAACTTGACTTCATCACCACCCAAGGCCGCACCGTGCACCCCGGCTGTATTGGCCTTGTTAGGGGAGCCATAACCAATCGTGGTCGTGACTTTAATCATGGTCGGTTTGTCGGTGACGGATTTAGCGGTTTCGATGGCTTTGGCAATGGCCGCAATATCGGTGTTGCCGTTTTCCACATGGAGGACGTGCCAACCGTAGGCTTCAAACCGCTTGGAAACATCTTCCGTAAAGGCCACATCGGTGGAGCCATCAATGGAAATGTGGTTGTCGTCATAGAGGGCGATTAGTTTACCCAGGCCCCAGTGACCGGCAATCGAGGCCGCTTCTCCAGAAATCCCTTCCATGTTGCAGCCATCACCCAAAATCACATAGGTGTAATGGTCAACTAATTTGCAGTCAGGCTTGTTATAGGTGGCGGCTAAATGGGCTTCGGCAACGGCTAACCCAACCGCATTGGCAATGCCTTGACCGAGGGGGCCCGTGGTGACTTCTACACCCGCCGTTTCAAAGTTTTCGGGGTGGCCGGGGGTGCGAGATTTCCACTGCCGAAAGTTTTTGATATCGTCAATCGAGACACTGTCATAGCCTGTCAAATAGAGCAGGGCATACTGGAGCATACTGCCATGGCCGGCGGACAAAACAAACCGATCTCGATTAAACCACTGGGGATTTTTCGGGTTAAACCGCATGAATTGGTCAAAGAGGATAAACCCCATTGGCGCGGCTCCCATGGGTAAACCGGGGTGACCAGACTTGGCCTTTTCCACGGCATCAACCGCAAGAAAGCGAATGGAGTTAATACAAAGTTCTTCGAGGGACTGAGTAGTGGCGACTGGCATGATGCTTCTGGAGTGGGGTATGTGGACAACGAGAGGGAAAATTACGGATCAATCCCAGGCCATTCCGAGGGAAAACTTAGGATGACTTATAGTAGGTAATAATACTTAACAATGCAGGGCTGATCAATCTATCCCAAGGGTATCATGGACTGTCTCTCCCTCAACTCTGGAAAAATATCGGGCAGATCAAGGTAGATGACCTATTCAAAGCAAAGGGGGGCAAACAGGTTCGCAACGGGCAGGGAAAATCCTCTAATGACATCCTCGCCATCGAGAACATCCCCTGACTTCAGGAGCCGATCTGGTTCTTGGGCAGAGTGATAGGTCAACACAAAATGTTCGTTGGGATTAACCACCCACACCAGCCGGGAGCCATTGTCAAAATACTCAACCAACTTTTGATGCATCTCTTCTACAGTGTTGCCAGGAGACAGTATTTCAACCGCTAGGTCTGGTGCACCCTCAAGAAAACCAGCAGGCAACTGCCTCATCCCCCGCAACCGTTCCTTGGCAAAGAAAGAAATATCAGGTGAGCGTTTATTCCCGCTTTTCATCTTGAAGGCTGTGCTGGAGTCAAATAATATTCCGAGTTGTTGGTCATTGACTGCACCAAATAGAGCGGAACTGAGAATTATGGCAATTTGACCATGTATGGCTTCTGAATTTCCCATGTCCACTAATTCTCCGTTGACGATTTCATAGTGATGTCCGTCTTGAGGCAGGGCCATGAAGGCTTCATCTGTCCAGGCCTGGTTCTCAATTTTTAATTCACCAACGATAGACATATATCACCTCCTAGCCGGTGTCATGTGGCCCTTAGGCTGAAGCAAAAACTCTGGCCTGATCCTTGCCCAACAGATGATCAGGGTGCAAGCAATCACCTGTGAGCTTTTCGATTGGAATGATGGCAAACTCCCCATGAGGTAGCTTCATCAGACTGGCCAAACCTAGGAATAATTATAGGCATTGCCCCTATTACTGCCAGATTAGCCAGGCCAGGGGATGATACTTAAAGGCCATATTTTTAGCCCTGGTTGCAAATCATGATCAGCAAGGAGGAGGTGTCCCGATGGTGAGTCGTCCCATGACAAAGCCCTTAACAGTTGGAGAAAAGCTGGCTTTTGGGGCCGGGGACTTAGGCACAGCCATTACGGCCAACATTCTTGTCTTTTTTCTGCTGATCTTTTTTACCAATGTGGCGGGGATGAATGCCGGCCTGGCAGGTAGTGTCCTGATGATTGGCAAAATTTGGGATGCAATTAACGATCCAATTATTGGGGTCTTAAGTGACCGCACCAAAAATGCCCGTTGGGGTCGCCGTCATTCCTGGATGTTTTGGGGGGCCATTCCCTTTGGCTTGACCTTCTTTCTGCAATGGATCATTCCCACCGATAACCAATGGGTACTATTTGCCTATTACGTCTTGGTTGGGATTTTGTTTAATACCTGTTATACCGCTGTGAACTTACCCTACACGGCGATGACCCCAGAGATGACCCAAGACTATAACGAGCGCACTAGCCTAAATAGTTTTCGGTTTACGTTTTCCATTGGTGGCAGTATTGGCTCACTGCTTTTAGCCCAGGTCATTTTTCAGCAGGTGAAAGACCCCGTTAACCAATATCTGATCATTGGCCTGGTCACGGCGATTATTTCGGTGTTGCCTTTGTATTGGTGTATTTTCGGCACCCGCAACCGGATTAAAGCTGCTGAAGCCATTCATTTAGCTGCCCCTGTCCAAGCGCAAATTCCCTATCGGCAACAACTCAAGCTGGTGTTTAGCAATCGGCCTTTTGTCTATGTGATGGGGATTTATTTGTGTTCTTGGTTGGCAGTGCAAATTACGGCTTCGATGATTGCGTTTTTTGTCATTGATTGGATGAAACTGCCTGCGGCGGCGGCAACTCAGGTGGCTTTGGCAGTGCAGGGAACAGCGTTGGTGATGTTATTTGCCTGGAGTTGGTTTAGTAAACGCTATGGCAAAAAGGCGGTCTATTTCTTTGGGATGGTGATTTGGATGATTGCCCAGGCCGGGTTATTTTTCTTGCAGCCCCATCAAGTCGGGTTAATGTATGGGATGGCAATTTTGGCGGGGGTTGGGGTTTCCACGGCCTATTTAATTCCTTGGTCTATGATTCCCGATGTGGTGGATTTGGATGAACTCAATACGGGACAACGGCGGGAAGGGATTTTCTATGGCTTTATGGTGCTGTTGCAAAAAATGGGGCTGGCCTTTGGGTTATTTATTGTTGGGCAAGGGTTAAATTTTGCCGGATTTATTTCCTCGGGGCCTGGAGACACTCCACCAATTCAACCGGACTCTGCCTTATTAGCCATTCGGTTAGCCATTGGGCCAGTTCCGACTGTGTTTTTAGCCTTGGGGATTGTCTTGGCCTATCTCTATCCCATTACTCAGGAATACCACACCCAAATTCTCCTGCAACTCCAATCACGGCACCAGGCCAACGCGGAAGAGGGCTAACCCCAAAATCTCGACTTAGGCTACGGGGGGAATATTGGCCAGGTCAAGAATTTGCGGAATCAGATCTTCCCGGCGCACAGCCATTAAATGCACCCCCTGGCATAGGTGTTGGGCCTGTTGGACTTGTTCGGCGGCAATTTTGATTCCTTCTTGCAATGGCTCCGGGGCCTGGGCTAAACGGTTAATAATCGCATCTGGAATATGAACTCCTGGAACGGCTCGGTTAATAAATTGGGCATTTTTCGCTGACTTGAGTAGAAAAATACCCGCTAAGATGGGTTTCCCGCAACCTAAGGCAATTTGATTCATAAATTTATCGAGGCGATCAAAATCCGTAATCAACTGGCTCTGGAAAAACTGGGCCCCGGCGGCTAGTTTGCGCTCAAAGCGTTGTTGCAGGCCAGACCAACTAGGAGACTGGGGATCAATGGCGGCTCCGGGAAAGAGTTGGGTTTGCTGATCGGGTAGGGGTTTATCGTTGCTATCTAAGCCTTGATTGAGTTTGCCAATCAGTTGTAGTAAGCGTACTGACTCAAGATCAAATACAGGCCGGGCCTGGGGATGATCGCCTGCTTGAATGGGATCCCCAGTTAAGGCCAGCACGTTTTGTACCCCACAAGCCGCCGCCCCCAAGAGATCGGCCTGGAGGGCAATTCGATTTCGATCCCGGCAGGCCACTTGATAGATCGGCTCTAAGCCCGCTTGCTTTAACAATATGGCGGCCACTAGGGAACTCATGCGCATCACAGCCCGGCTACCATCGGTGATATTAATGCCATGAACTCGGTGTTTGAGGAGGTGGGCATTGTCCATCATCTGCTGGGGGTCGCTGCCTTTGGGGGGGCAAACTTCGGCAGTAATTAAAAATTCTCCCCGTTGAATGGCTTGCTGGAGTCGGGATGGGGGAGTGATGGACATGTGATTAGTTGGGGCTTGAGTCGCGAGATCATCGGGTGCAACCTTGATCTTACCGCCTGCGTTGATGGGCGAATTGAATTAATCGAGACTTCTGCAAAGCTCTAATCACTATTGGCTGGGTTAAGGCCTGGGGATGACGTGATAGCGATCTTTAGCATCCAATTTTACCTCTCCATAAAATTAGGTCGAGGCATAGGTTAGGGCCTAGGGTATTAACCAGGCCTGGTAATGCGATCTGGACAGTATCCCAAATCACTTGAATATCTAAATCATCATATTCATAGGTTAAACGATTCCGCATTCCAATAATTTGTCGCCAGAATATTTTGGATATTGTAGCTTGAGTTTCTGGTGAAATCCGCCGAGTCGCTTCTCCGATGATGGTAAATTGGTGCATGACCGTAGCTTGACACATTAAGTCTTGTTCAAATGTTTCCCAGTCGATACCTTCAATAAAGCCTTGGGCTAATGTTGCTGCTTCTAACATATCCTCCAGGTAGTTGAATTCACGGGGCAACATAGATCACTTGGGCTGAATTGAAGATAGACTGGCGACGATTTACGTTTTGACTGTCTTCGATACCCCTACGACTCACTAGGTCAACTTTACGGTGCAAGATTTGCTCAAAATCATCTTGCATATCAATCCAATCAAACAGAATCCAGTGAGCATCTTCAGTAAAAGAAACAAGTAGATCAATATCACTCTGATTCGGATTAAAATCATCTCTTAGGATAGAGCCAAAGACTGTAAGTTCTTTAATTTTCCAATGCTGGAATAACTCAGGAATCTGACTCAGATCAACTAAAGTCTGTATTCTGTGATTTTGAGTTGTGAACATAACCATGCATCTCTTGAAAATTACCCATTACAACTCTGATGCTAGAACTTTACCTTCAACAGGTTCATATTCATCTTCCAATAACCAGGCCTGGGCTTCTTCGTAGCTGGCACAACTAAAAATTAATTTATAATTTTTGCTGGATTATAAATGTGGTAACTACCTGATGGTGAGCTTAACAACAGCAATAAGTAGGGCGGTGTCAGCATGGCATCCATCCAAACCTCAGCAGAGGCCCATTCACTATTGGCTGGGTCGAGGCCTGGGGATGACGTACCTTGATAAATCGGATGTGGCATAGGTTAAGGCCTGGTGAATATCTTCATCGTCAAGTTCAGGAAATTCCTGAAAAAGCTCCTGCCGATCTGGGTAAAGGGCTAATAGTTCCAAAATCCTCCGCACGGTTAAACGCATATTACGAATGCAAGGTTGACCATTATTTGAGCAGGATTGCTAGTGATCCGATCTAATTTCATAAACTAAGTTCCAAGGAGTATTTACAAAAATATTTCACTGTTAATTTTGAAGGCTTTAGGCTGAAATTTTGCGTCATTCAAAATAAAAATATTCTCCCGGTTCGAGCAAAGACAAATAATCCTTTGCGATTATAATCATAATTTAGGAGCAATAATTACCTTGACCATGAAATCATCTTTGTCTTTTCTTAAATCGTTTTCAAGCGCAGAGGGATTTTTAATTAAATGATCTGGATCATAAACAAAGCATATGAGTTTCTTGAAATCCTGATAAGTTTGGTAACCTTCAATATCAATAATTAGTTGTTCACCGACTTCCTTATCTTTCAAATTAGGTCGAGTTTTCTTGACTTCAATGATAATTTTCTCATTCTTTAATAAGAAGTCCACTCGTGAACTACCGCCAGCGTAACTTGGTGTCCATTCTTCAGGTCTGATATCATCAAACTCTAATAAAAGTAAGGCATGAAGTAGATACTGAACATCATACTCATCCATAATTTCAAAAGGTTTTTTATTGCGCTGGCGAGAACCTAGTTGTCTGGCAACCTTAGGAAAGCGACTGCAAATTTTTTCGACAATAAGTAAACAGTCTCTGTTATCTACTTTTCGTTCCAAGTCCCAATAATCATTGATTTCATCGATAAACGACTTGAGTATCGACTCAGCACGAGTGAGACCATTTCTGTAGACCTTGTCATATTCGTAGTCTGGAGTATTCGACATTAGAATACCTAAATCATAAGAAATATTATTGAAATCATTTATATGCCTAGTATTCTCACTAAATATCTTCTCAATCAAAATCTCAGTATCTCGATGCCACTTATCAAAGTCTGGACAAAACCTAGGCTTTCTCATTAAATCCTCTATAGCTTTGATTTGACGGTTAAATCTTTGAAGAGCATCTTCTTTTGAAAGCATAGCTTTATATTCAACTTCGACGTGATTTTTGCAAGTTAATTAACTATAAATTACTGATAACAGGGAACAACTGGTTATAAGCACAGAGAAAATTAAACAGAAGCCAATAACTTAGACTCCTCCTCAGCCGAAATTAACCGCCCTTCATCTTCAAAACCCACCACCTTGTCAAAGTATAAATAGCGATAAAGATCAGCCGCTAACGGGTCAATTTTCTTCGTGACAATGTTCATGTACTCCTCCACCGTGGGAATCCGCCCCAACAAGGCACACACCGCCCCTAACTCTGCTGAACCCAGATAAACCTGTGCGCCTTTGCCCATGCGATTGTTAAAGTTCCGGGTTGAAGTGGAAAAGACCGTTACCCCATCTGCCACCCTGGCCTGATTTCCCATACAGAGCGAACATCCCGGCATTTCTAACCGCGCCCCTGCCGCTGCAAACGTGGCATAGTAACCTTCTTCTTTGAGTTGTTGCTCATCCATCCGCGTTGGGGGAGCCACCCATAACCGGACTTTACAGGCCCCTTCCCCTTCCAAAACCTTAGCTGCCGCCCGATAGTGACCAATATTTGTCATGCAGGAGCCAATAAACACCTCATGGATGGGATCACCTGCACATTCCGACATCAGCTTGATATTGTCTGGGTCATTGGGAGCCGCCACGATCGGTTCTTTGATTTGGTCTAAATCCACCTCAATCACATCGGCATAGACCGCATCGGCATCCGCAGACAGCAACACAGGATTCGCCAGCCACTCTTCCATTTTCTTCACCCGCCGCAGAATCGTCCGAGCATCGCCATACCCCCGCGCCACCATGTTGTTCAAGAGGGCCACATTGGAGCGTAAATAGGTGGCAACGGTTTCTTCACTCAGTTTGATTGTGCATCCGGCCGCAGAACGCTCGGCAGTAGCATCGGTTAACTCAAAAGCCTGTTCCAACTGCAAATCCGGGAGGCCTTCCATTTCAATGATTTTGCCGGAATAGACATTAACTTTGTTTTCCTTAGCCACCGTCAACTTGCCCTGCTGCATCGCCACATAGGGAATCGCATTGACAATATCCCGCAACGTCACGCCTGGCTGTAATTGCCCCTTAAACCGCACCAACACCGACTCCGGCATATCCAAGGGCATTACCCCCAAGGCCGCCGCAAAGGCTACTAATCCCGACCCGGCTGGAAACGAAATCCCCAAAGGAAACCGCGTATGGGAGTCGCCACCCGTCCCGACTGTATCCGGCAACAACATCCGGTTTAACCACGAGTGAATAATCCCATCCCCAGGCCGGAGCGATACACCCCCACGGGAGTTAATAAAATCTGGGAGTTCTTTATGGGTCGTAATGTCCACCGGCTTGGGATAGGCGGCGGTATGGCAAAAACTCTGCATCACCAAATCAGCCCCAAACCCCAAACAGGCTAACTCCTTCAGTTCATCCCGCGTCATCGGCCCGGTTGTATCTTGAGAGCCAACAGTTGTCATTACGGGTTCGCAATAGGTTCCAGGTAATACTCCTGGCAATCCACAGGCCTGGCCGACCATTTTTTGAGCCAAGGTAAACCCGTGCGTCACTGTTGCCGGAATCCCAGGCCGGGTAAAGACAGGACTTGGTTCTAACCCCATCGCCGCCCGCACTTTATCCGTCAGAGTCCGCCCAATCAGCAAGGGAATCCGTCCCCCGGCCCGGACTTCATCGAGAATCGTGTCAGGTTTGAGTTGGAACGTGGAAATCACCTCCCCCGCCGTATTCTTAATCTCGCCTTGGTAGGGGTAAATCGTGATCACATCGCCCGTGTTCATTTGGGTCACATCGCATTCAATCGGTAACGCCCCCGAATCTTCCATCGTGTTAAAGAAAATCGGGGCAATTTTTCCGCCTAAGCAGTAGCCACCCGTGCGTTTATTGGGGACAAAAGGAATGTCATCCCCCGTATGCCAAAGGACAGAGTTAGTGGCCGATTTCCGCGAGGATCCCGTTCCCACCACATCCCCGACATAGGCCACCGGATGCCCAAGTTTCTTCAGTTCCGCAATGGTTTCCAAACTTCCGGGTTGGCGGCTTTCCAACATCACCGTGGCGTGGAGGGGAATATCGGGGCGAGTTGTGGCTAGAGGGGCTGGAGACAGATCATCCGTATTAGTTTCCCCAGGGACTTTGAATACCGTGACCGTAATTGCTGCGGGTAACTCTGGCCGACTTGTAAACCATGTGGCATCAGCCCAGGCCTGGAGTAGCTTTTGGGCCAAAGTATTCCCACTGGCGGCTAATTCTTGGACATCGTGGAGGGCATCATAAACCAGCAGGGTTTTACTCAGGGCGGTCATGGCCGTAGTCGCCAATTCAATGTCTTCGGACTTGAGTAACTCCACCAATGAATGCACGTTATAGCC
Source organism: Pseudocalidococcus azoricus BACA0444 (assembly GCF_031729055.1). Classification (NCBI taxonomy): domain Bacteria; kingdom Bacillati; phylum Cyanobacteriota; class Cyanophyceae; order Acaryochloridales; family Thermosynechococcaceae; genus Pseudocalidococcus; species Pseudocalidococcus azoricus. Next base: position 113,293 of record NZ_JAVMIP010000004.1, read on the forward strand.
GCCGAGCATGGTTCCCAGCAGTTCAACGGCGTATTTGGGGCTAATTAACGGGCTGGAAAATTCACCCTTGGCAATTCCCGTTAAGAACCCAGCTTTGACATAGGCGGCTTGATCCACACCGGGGGGAACCCGATCCCGAATTAAATGCAACAGGTAATCCGCTTCACCGGCCGGGGGAGATTTCAGGAGTTCACAGGCCTGGGAGGTTTGTTCCGCAGTTAGGGGCAACGGGGGAATGCCTAACTCAGCCCGCTCTGCTGTATGTTGCCGATAAACTGCCAAAACATCGAAATTTTCCACAACCAACCTCTCTCAAGGACGCAATAATCTTTAATCACCCAGTCTAACCAGGCCCTACTTTCCAGAGTACGACATCTCTCTGAGGGGCAAACTGTAGCCTAGGTTGCAATTGGGCCGGTCAAAGAAGCGGGAAAGGAAAGCCGTATAATTTGCGGTAGTTCAGCGTCAGACATTATCAAGGAAACTCATCATGGCAGATGTATCCATTGGGATTATTGGTGGCAGTGGCTTATACAAAATGGCAGCCCTCCAAAATGTGGAAGAAGTGACAATTGATACTCCCTTTGGCCCTACCTCTGATGCCTTGATTGTCGGAACGCTTGATGGTGCCAAAGTTGCCTTTTTAGCCCGTCATGGCCGCAATCACCATTTACTCCCCACGGAAGTTCCCTATCGGGCCAATATCTATGCCTTAAAAGCCATCGGGGTGAAATACATCATTTCCGCTTCGGCGGTGGGTTCACTCCAAGAAGAGGTTAAACCTCTGGATATGGTCTTACCGGATCAGTTCATTGACCGCACCCGCAGCCGGGTTTCCACCTTTTTTGGGGATGGGATTGTGGCCCATATTGGCTTTGCAGATCCGATTTGCCCGGCATTAGCCCAGGTGTTAGGAGATGCGATTAGCGAACTGAATTTACCAGAAGTAACGTTGCATCGGGGCGGAACCTATGTCTGTATGGAAGGGCCGGCCTTTTCCACATTGTCTGAATCTAATCTCTATCGGAGTTGGGGCGGAACCGTAATTGGGATGACGAATTTACCCGAGGCTAAACTGGCCCGAGAAGCCGAAATTGCCTACGCCACCCTAGCCTTAGCCACGGATTATGACTGTTGGCATCCTGAACATGACAGCGTGACGGTGGAAATGATCATTGGCAATTTGCATCGGAATGCCGCCAATGCCCAGAGCGTCATCCAGGCCACAGTTGCCAAATTAACCGCCAATCCCCCGGTATCCAAAGCCCATAAAGCCCTGCGCCATGCCATTCTCACCCCGTTGGATCAAGTTCCGGCGGCGACTAAAGAGAAATTGGGTATTCTTCTCAAGCCCTATCTTTAAGTCAGTTTGATTCTCTAAAATTCATCTACCCTGATGTTTCGTCCTCGCTGGCAATTTCTGTTAGTCGCAATCGCGGGCTTGGGCCTGGTTGGCCTGGTGGGATTATTGCTGTGGACAGAGGGGGCAACTTCACAAGACCAGGCCTGGGAACTCCTAGAAAATGTCATTATCACGCTTTTGGGAGAATATCCAGATCGACCGAAGACCCTAACTGGGCAGGTTTTGCAATTGCTCTTATTTATCTTTGGGACGTTTGTTTTTGGGGCAGTGATTGGTCGGGTTTCATCGTTTTTTGTGATGCGCTCGTTGCGGAGGAAAACAATAATGAAGCAATTTCAGGATCATATTATTATCTGTAATTGGAATCTCAAGGCGGTGGCCATTCTGCAGCAACTGATTGAAGCCAATAAACAACATCAGCGGGAGATTGTGATTATTTCCACGGCAGATGTGAAACTCCCCGAAGATCTACAAGCTCGCTCAGATATTCACCTCATCCAGGCCGACCCGACTCACCACGCCACCTTAGCTAAATATGGGGCTACCCAGGCCAAGTCGGTGATTCTCTTAGCCGATCAAGACAGTGCCAGCCCCGATGCGAAAAATGCCTTGATTGCCCTGGCGATTAAACATTTAGAAGAAACCCCAGGCCGGGAGCAAAATATCCATGTAGTTGCCGAGTTAGTCAATTTAGATCGACAGCGACATCTCAAAGAAGCAGGGGTTGATGAAATTATTTCGGCTCGGGAATACAGTTCGGGAATTATTGCCCAAAGTGCCTTATTTACGAATATGTCTGTGGTTTATCAACAGTTATTAACCTATTCCGAGGACACAAACGAATTTTACTTTATTGATCCGGATCGCTATCCATCCCAACTGATCGGCAAAACCTTTGAAGAACTCAGTCAATGGATTAGTCAATACAGCCGTAAACATCCTGAAAACCCAGTCTTGCTGTTAGGCGTTAAGCAGGCTAATGGGGAAATCTTGCTTAATCCCCGGCATAGTTCCTTTCAGCATTTAGAAGCCCAAGATTCCCTGATTGTCATGGCCTTTAAAAATGTGACTCGGCTCTCATAGAAACTTATTTTTCCTCAGAGCACTGTCTATTCTGTTCCGGTTTGCTATCACCCCAAAAAACCGAGTCAGAGAATTGATCCACCTAACCTGCGGCAATATAGGGATTTTGCAGTGCAGTAATTGGGATTTTAGACTGTCATAATATCTTTTTCTTTTTCAGACAAGTGATTCTCAATTTTAGCAATGTATTTATCGGTTAATTTCTGGATTTGGTCTTGGCTATCTTTTACCTGATCCTCTGAAAGTTCACCATTTTTCCCTTGTTTTTTGACCGCATCCACGGCATCCCGGCGAATATTGCGAATGGCTACTTTCCCTTCTTCAGCTAGTTTAGCCACCGTTTTGACCAATTCTTTGCGGCGGTCGGTGGTTAGAGGGGGAATATTTAACCGCACGGCTGTCCCGTCATTATTAGGATTTAAGCCGAGGTCTGACATCTGAATCGCTTTTTCAATCTGGGTTAAGCTGGAGCGATCATAGGGCTGGATGGTAATGGTGGTAGCATCGGGAGTGCTGATGTTGGCGAGGGAGCGCAAGGGAGTTTCGGTGCCGTAATAGTCCACGGTAATCCGATCTAATAAAGAAGCACTGGCCCGCCCGGTTCGGATTGAGTTAAACATCCGTTGGGTTGCTTCTACGGACTTTTGCATATGATCTTCAATTTCAGCTAACTTCACAGGTTCCTCCCACAAGCGTGCCAATTGCCTCACCCATCAAGGCGCGGTAGATGTTCCCAGGCTCACTTAAGCTAAACACCACGATGGGAATATCATTATCTTTGCATAATGCAATGGCCGTACTATCCATGACCCCTAAATTATTGGCAAGGGCGTGGCTATAGGTCAGGGTCTGAAATCGCTTGGCCTGGGGGTTCTTGCGAGGATCCGAATCATACACGCCATCAACTTTGGTGGCCTTAAAAATGACTTCGGCATCAATTTCCGCGGCTCGTAAAGCTGCTGTGGTATCGGTGGTAAAAAAGGGATTCCCCGAACCAGCCCCAAAGATCACAACCCGAGATTTTTCTAAATGCCGAATCGCCCGCCGCCGGATATAGGGTTCGGCCACTTCTTGCATGGCAATGGCGGTTTGGACCCGAGTGGGGATATCCATCCGTTCCAGGGCATCCTGTAAAGTCATCGCATTCATGACGGTGGCAATCATCCCAATGTAGTCTGCTGTGGCCCGATCCATCCCCGCCGCTGCCCCTTTCATGCCCCGAAAAATGTTGCCTCCACCCACGACAATCGCCGTTTGCACCCCGGCCTGGACAACTTGGGCAATTTCACTGGCAAAGGCCTGGACAATGGTGGGATCAATGCCATAGGCAAGGTCTCCCATGAGGGCTTCCCCACTAAGTTTGAGTAATACCCGCTGATATTTGCGTGTCATACAATCCCAGGCCAATGGCAATGTTTACAACCGTGAGGATGATTGAGGTGCCTTGAGGTTAGCCCCAACAACCCCAAACTAAGATAGCAGGTTGCATTATTCCTTAGTCGATCCAGCATCGGGTGTGAGAAGAATCAGTTGTCGTTGCCAGAGGGAATAGACTTCGGCCAGAGTCAGGCTGCTGGAGGGAAGGAGTGCTTGCACAGATTGGGTTTGGTTTTCTTGACAGGCCTGGAGAAACGCCACTTCCCCATCGGTTAGGTGAATGAGTTCGTAAAAGCTGTTAAAGAGACAGTTACCCGGCCAGCCATCAATACAGGGATGCAAAGTGGGCATGGCCCCTAACAGATCAGTGGGTTCTGTCCAGGTATGGTCTGGTAACGGTGGGCGGCCGAGGAAAAATTCATAATGGGTAATGCTACTGGGGTCTAATAATTCAATCAGGCGATATCTTTCTTTTGGAGAGAGATGGGCGGCCCGTTCAAGTAATTCAGGATTGTCACCCAAGACCCGCTCCAGTCGCCAAATCGCCGGATTAGAAAAACCAAGAAACTCCAGATCCGTAGTCTCTAACCAGGCAAACAAAGAGGGAATGGTATAGTCAACTTCCTGGGGATGCACATACATATCGGCAAAGCATTCATCGCGGATATTTTCCATCGCCCAGCGTTCAGTTTCCCGTTGTTTGAGGCGGTTTTGCTCCGGTAATACGGCAAATATTTGCCGGCCCAGTTGCACCCCATCGGTATAGTCACCCCGTTGATCCCCTTGGAGAATCTGAATCGCTTCCTGCATGAGTTTAATTTCCCAGCGGCCCAGTTCCCCATAGACAAAGATATGAAAAATCCCCCCCGGCCCCAATTGTTTCGCCAGGTTAGCCAGGCCCCGAGCCGGATCCCGTAAATGATGTAAAACCCCCACGCAATTAATTAAGTCAAACGGACCAGACAGATCGAGGGCATCATCTAACAGGCTGGCCTGGTGAAGGGTAACATTCTTAGCTCCCAGGCGATGAATCCGTTCCTGGGCAATGGTGAGCGCGCCTTGGCTTAAGTCAACGGCCGTAATCTGGGCTTTGGGATTGAGATAGGCCAGATATTCAGTTCCAACCCCTGTGCCACAGCCCGCATCAAGAATTTTAATTGCATTGGTTGTGGGGGTGCGTCCAGTACAGAAACTATAGGCAGCCGGCCAACTCCAGCGCCAGTTATAACCGGGAGGCGGTTGATCCGAAAGTGGCTCTGGCGGAAAGGGATAGGTATCGTAGAGCTTTTGAACCGCAGCAGTTACTGGATCAGCCATCATCGCAGCTATTCACCTATTTAATCTATACGAAGCATGATATTAAACTAACCGATCTAAGAGGGATGCTGGACATTTCCCGGACTGACGACAAATTCGCCTAACCATTGGGAGGGGGTGTCATCGGAAATCACAGCCATTTGTAAATCTAAAAGCGTAGTGGCTAATTTTTCCCGCCGCACCGGCCCCCAGGCCAAGACTCGTAAAATTTGCTTCATCATTTGCTCAATCTCGGCACTATAGACCGTGAAATTATCCTCAGGTAAGGCTGGTAAACACCCTAAGACTCGTTGTTGACGGGCCCAGTTTCTTTTCTCGGCGGAAACAATACGGTCATGGCTATCAATCAAAATAATTCTGAGTTGGGGTGATTGTTGATAGCACCAGCGTAAAAGATGGCTGACATCGGGAAGTTCAGCCCGCGTATCCAACATGACAATGCCCGGATGAGACTGCACCATCACCATAAAATCCTGAAGGACTTGGCGGACATTAATTTTACCGGACTCAACAATGACATTAATATCCTGAGATACCAGTAAATCGCGCCAGAGATGACTTTGGTTCGTGTATTCCTGGATAATCAAAACCACTGGCCGAATTTTTGCGGCATCCGGTAAGGTATCAATTGGGCTGTCGGCTTGGGGCGGAATGGTGGTTTGGGCCTGGGCTGCCCGAAATTCGACAAAGGTTTTACCCAAGGCAATGCGGTCACCTGTTTTCAGGAGTGTTGGGACTGTGATTTTGCTGTTATTGAGAGTGCAGCCATTGCGACTACCGAGATCGATGAGATAGTAATCACCATTTTCGAGTCTTTGTACCAAGGCATGGCGGCGAGAGATCCAGCGATCAGACAAAACTACTTGACAGTCTTTACCCCGCCCCAAAGTCCAGGCCGTGCCTTGATCAAGGGGAGCAACATAATGACCGCCATTGGTATAAACGACTAATTGGGGAAAGTTTCTAGGCACAATGGGTCAACAACCAACTATTCAAGGGGGGCAAGTCATCAACATCAAGCAGGAACCGGAGCAGCAGATCCGCCACCCCTTATTTTTGAAAGTCAACACAATAAATAGCCGATTCTGTCGCGGCCTGGTGGGGATGAAGCGCACACTTCAAACGGTAGTCAGCGCAGAAAAACCGGCATTGACTACAGGGAATTTGGTGCATTCGCTTGGCAACCAGCATCCCCTCTTGCCAAAATTGCCAAGCATTCCAGGCCAGGAGTCCTAAAAATGACCAAGCAACTAGAAAACATAGGGGAGTCAAGAGGGGCTGCAACCAGGCTAACCAAGACCATACCTCAGACATACATGATCACCGCAAACCCAGAATTCATAGACACTCAACTAATATCCAGGATGACTTCATTTAGCCAAAACAATAGGGATTAATTAACTATCCTATCAATTTAGATCAAGTAACCACTCAATGTTAAGGAATTGCAGTAATCCCCCCCGCCCGGATAGGGTCTGTCCGCAAGCCAAGGGAATGAGCGTTTTCCATTACGAGGTTGTCACCACGTTGGCACAGGCCCGCCCCTGTTCAAGATCACTAATATTCTGGAGCGTGGTTTCGGCAATACTGACCATCGCATTCCGGGTGAAAAAGGCCTGGTGCCCCGTGATCAACACATTGGGAAAGGTCAACAACCGTTGAAAGACATCATCATGAATCACCTCGTTGGAAAAATCTTCAAAAAAGAGTTCTTCCTCGCCCTCATAGACATCTAGGCCCAGGTAGCCAATTTTGCCAGATTTTAAGCCCCCAATCATGGCTGCGGCATCAATCAAAGCTCCCCGGCTGGTATTGACAATCATCACTCCCGGTTTCATATATTCAATGGCTTTTGCATCAATCAGATGATGGGTTTCTGGGGTTAAGGGACAGTGGAGAGCAATTATATCGGCCTGGGCTGCAAGCGAGAGAATATCCACATAACGCCCGCCGATGGTTTCGAGTTCCGGGTTGGGATAGAGGTCATAGGCCAGAATATGACACCCAAAACCCTGTCCTAAAATTTGGGCTACAATTAAACCAATTTTTCCCGTCCCAACAATCCCAACGGTTGTGCCATGGAGATCAAACCCCATTAGGCCATTCAGGGCAAAATTTCCCTCTCGGACTCGGTTAAAGGCTCGATGGATGTGGCGATTTAAGGCAAGAATTAAGCCCACCGTATGTTCAGCCACCGCATAGGGGGAATAAGCGGGGACTCGCACCACCGTCATGCCCAATTCGGCCGCCGCCGCTAAATCCACATGATTAAATCCAGCACTGCGTAAGGCGATCAGAGTGGTTCCCCCCTGTTTTAAGCGTTCGAGGGCCTGGCGATTCAGATAATCGTTAACAAAAATACAGACACAGGGAAATCCGGCGGCAAGGGCCGTTGTTCCAGGCCGGAGGTTACTCTCAAAAAACTCGAGTTCGTGGGCTTCGGCTGGGGGTAGGGTTTGGTTGGCCGCTGTTAAAAATTTCTCGTCATAGGGTTTGGTATTAAAGACAGCAACACGCATCAGCTTACTCCGGCAAAAACATCAGCTAAGTCTCTGCCATCCTAGACAAAATTACCAAGCATAGCGTTACACAGGCTGGTTTAAGCAAGTAGAAATCGCCAAGCTATTGAGCAGCAGTTGTTTTTCTGATGGGATCATGCCTAACCCTCAATCGGTAAGGCTATACCTAAAACATCAAGGAATATGGCACCGCATTAGAGAACCCTTCAGAGATGCCGGCCTAGGACTGTAGGATTAAAGAGATTTTAACTTCTATTTGCTCAGTGTATTTCTATACGGCGTATCACCTGAATATTGCTTCGGAGTTGGCCTTACCCGAATTATTACCAACCCAGGCCCCACCCGATATCACAATCAAATATGCCCCAGTCCAACACCCCATTCAGGAGCTAGCCGCCCGTCCGCGCACATATTCTGCCCCAGATAGCCCCGATCTGTTTCATTTTTATCCCAATGTGGGGTTGTTCCAGATTCACCAGGCCCGAGAAATTTGGCTTGACCCCCTACCAGAAGCTCAGGAAGACCTAATTCGGGCGTTTTTGTTGGGGCCAGTATTCGGGGCACTGCTCTATGTGCGAGGGCATCTAGTTCTCCATGCTAGTTGTGTGGTCATGGGGTCTGGGGCAGTTGCGTTTATGGGAGCCAGCGGTCAAGGTAAGTCCACTCTCACGTCTTTCCTTTACCAGCGGGGCTATTCGTTGGTTGCCGATGATAAGGTGTTAGTCCAACCTAGTCCAGCCGGGCCACCCGTGGTTATTCCGGGATATCCCCATATTCGCCTCTGGCCAGATACGGTGTCCGCATTAGGATTCAGTCTAAACCGCCTACCCAATTTATTTACTGGCATCACGAAAAAGATACACCGCTTAGAGGCGGGATTTTGCCAGGAGGCTGTTCCTCTCACGGCCCTTTATGTTCTCACCGCAGCCGATACTGTTTCCATCGAACCACTGTTGGGGCAAAATGCTTTTTTTGAGTTAACCTGTCATCGCTATATTGCCCCAGCGATCCCGGTCTTAGGTGAAAACCCTACGCAGTTCCGACTCATTGGGCAGGTCTTACAGCAGATTCCCCTCTATCGCTTGAATCGCCCCAGGCAGTTTGAATATATGGAGGAGGTGATCCAAGGCCTGGAGGCTCGCCATTATTAACCCTGCTGCCTTAACTTTGGGTAGAGGCCCCTGATTCAGCTTGAGAGTAACCTGACTACTTCGCATCAATTTTAGGTAAGTTTATATCATCCAGTCTTGATTTCTAGGAGTTTTGAGTGATGTCGGAATCGCAAGTCAGTACAGCATCCCCAGAGGAAAATAGCCAGGCCCCACGCAAGCGTTACAAAACCCCAAAGCTAGAGTTTTTTGGCAATTTACATTCGTTAACTCAAGCTATTTCGATTGTTGATGTCTTTCGGGGCCGGACAGCAGCCAGCTAGTTAAGACTCTCTCTTGAATTGACCTTTACCGGAGCTTTCATGTCACAGCCTCAGAATATTCAGGCTCAGGAAAAAGAAGCTAAAACCAGACAATGCAAATTCTACAGCCCTCCTCAGTTAGAGTTTTTTGGTCATCTATCCAATATGACTCTTGCAGGGGAAAATGATGGAGCAGATTTTGATAATCTGGGTAGTTAGATTGGCCTTTCAAGCCATATTAGGGTGAAACTTGATAAGAATAGACAACTATCTCTGCAACAGTTATGCTCATCTTGAAGACCTGAATATCTAGCTAAATCACATGGCCTGGTTGATTGCCAAGTCGTAGAGATTCTTAAATGAAATCATTTTCCTGGTTCCAGTTGTTAGCTCACCTTCAATGATCTCTAAACTCATCAAAACTTGGCTAAAATGGTCTGTTGCTGATCGACTATTAGTCCTAAGTGCTAGTGTTTTAGTGTTGGGGTTTCGTTTGGGATTGTGGTTTTTGCCCTTTGCTCGATTACGGCGGTTTCCAGATTTTCTCAGTCAACGGCTGCATAAATCTGTCCCATTGCAATCAATTCCCCTCAAAAAGCTGATCTGGAGCATCAAAATTACCGCCAGACGTATTCCAAAAGCCACCTGTCTGACCCAGGCCTTGGCGGCTCAAACCCTGTTACAAACCTATGGCTATGAAGCCCGGCTCTGTGTGGGGGTAATGTTAGATGAGCAGAAAAAACTTGCAGCCCATGCCTGGATTACCCATCAGCAGGCGGTTGTAATTGGGCAATTACCGAATTTAGATCGCTTTAAGCCCCTTTTATAAAACGCCCCCTTGCGGCTTAAACAGGAGTCGGTCAGCACCTAAAGCCTAGAGGTAATGATGATGAGTTATCGCCATGGCCTGATTGTCACTCAACTATATAGCATTACGCAGTCTGTTCTGAGAGAGTAGAAATGTCAAAAAAACTGCCCATCAAGTATTTTCTGACTTGTCCCCGTCTCATCCTAAATGAGTAACGTTATAGAAGGGATGAAAGCTCCCTATCCCCATAACCAGGCCAGGCCAAGACTTAATCCCGGTAAAACCTCTGTATCAGATATCGTTGCTGGAGCTTCTAACACCTCTACGGAACTCCCAGGCCGGTAAACCTCCACAGACCGATTCAGCGGATCAATGAGCCACCCTAAGCGCACCCCATTATCGAGATATTCCTGCATCTTGGCCTGGAGCATGACTAGTCCATCACTGAACGAGCGTAGTTCCAAAACAAAATCCGGGGCAATGGGGGGAAATTTTTGCTGTTGCTCTATGCTAAGACTTTGCCAACGCTCAGTTCTAATCCAGGCCACATCGGGAGAGCGCATCGCCCCATTGGGAAATCGAAAACAGGTGGAAGAATCGAACACTACCCCTAATTGAGCCCGCCGATTCCAATTCCCAATATCAATCATCAAGTCAGCATTACGACATCCGCTGATTCCCCCTGTTGGAGCCACAATCACTAATTCTCCTCGGCTTGTCCGTTCAAATTTGAGATCAGGGTTGGCCTGGCAGAGTTTTTCAAATTGCTCATCGGTATAGTGGGGGAGTGGACTCAAATCTAGAGTAAAGGCGGTCATCACAGATGCCCCATTGCAGGATGATTCTAGTTCTACTCTAAAACCTGAGCCAATGTTATAGTTAATTCAGTTTCTTCAAAAATATTACTTTTGTCTTTTGCCTTCCTCCCAAGCCCCCATCGTTGTCACGGGGATCAGTTTAGTTTCTGCCTTAGGACATTCTGCGGAGGGATCTTGGCAGCGACTTTGCTTGGGACAATCTGGCTTGCAGGTTCAACAACCCTATCCTGAACACCCCCCCTTACCCCTGGGACTGATTCACCGCCAGCCAACCGGTTGCTTAACCCTCCTGGATCAACTTCTCCAGGCCCTCCTCACCGATACCAACCTCTGCCCCCCTTTACCCCATTGCGGAATTGTGATTGGCTCTAGTCGCGGCCTGCAATACCAATGGGAAGCCTGGTTACGGTTACGCCATCAAGGGGGGCATGATTTAGACCTTGGGGCCTGGTGGGCATCTTTACCCCAATCCTTAGCCTTGAGTGTGGCCACTAAGCTCCAAACCCAAGCCCCTGTTCTCTCACCAACGGCTGCCTGTGCAACGGGGATTTGGGCCATTGCCCACGGGATATTATTAATTAAATCGGGTCAATGTCAGCAAGTGATTGTGGGGGCCGTGGAAACACCGATTACTCCGCTGACCTTAGCTGGTTTTAGGCAGATGGGGGCCTTATGTCAAACCGGAGTGCATCCCTTTGATCGCCAACGCCAAGGATTTGCCTTAGGGGAAGGGGGGGCATTACTGCTCTTGGAAACCCAAGCCTCAGCCATTGCACGCCAGGCCAAAATTTATGGTCAGATTCTTGGGGTGGGGTTGACCGCCGATGGACTGTATTTAACAGCACCAGATCACCAGGCCAGGGGAATGCTATCTGCCGTTAAAACCTGTTTGACCCAGGCCCGTCTTTCGGCTACCGAAATTGATCATATTCACGCCCACGGCACTGGCACCCGACTCAACGATCAAGCCGAAGCTCAATGGATTCAGCAGCTTTGCCCTGATGTCCCCATTAGTGCCAGTAAAGGATCTACAGGCCACACCCTCGGAGCTGCTGGAGCCATGGCCACCGTATTTTCCCTGCTTTCTCTCCGGGATCACGTCCTATTTCCAACGGTTGGTTTAAGAAATCCGGCGTTTGATTTGAACTTTATCACCAGCCTCCAGGCCCGGCCCTTAGAGAAGATTCTTTGCTGTAGTTATGGATTTGGGGGGCAAAATGCGGTGATTGGCCTGGGGCGATGACTGTTGGGTGAGCTTGAAGAGAGAGATGACAGAATCCAGACCTCATTGGCAGATTGACCATAGCGCACTTTGAGATAAAAATCGGAAAAAGTTATTTACCTTGAAACCAGCCCTCCACGCTAGCAAAATGAATGAAAGAGTCCAGCTAATCCTAATTGATCTGTCTCTCTTTTTAGGGAGGGGAGTTAAGTGAATGTTCATGATCTAAACAATTGACCCAAACTGCCGGATAATCTTGATAATGTTCCTTTTTCCAAATAGGTAAACGAGTCTTAATTTGCGTAATGATGTATTCGGTTCCGGCAAAGGCGGCCTGGCGATGGCTGGCAGTTGTCCCCACCCAAACCGCAATTTCTCCAATCTCTAAATGTCCATAGCGATGACAGGCCACGGCTCCATGTAAGTCAAATTTCCCGGTAGCTTCGGCTAAGATTTTTAATCCTTCATTGATCGCTAGTTCAGGATAGACCTGATATTCTAAGGAGGTGACCTTTTTGCCTTGATTATGATTGCGAACCCAACCTTGAAAAGTAACTAAAGCCCCGGCCTGGGAATTAATTAAACTTGCTTGCAAACTATCTGAATCAATCGAAGCTAAACTAATGGTAAATGTCACAAATCCTAACCTCCAGCAACCGGGGGAATAAAGACAACCTGGGCCTGGTCGGTAATTTGGTCGGTCAGTTGAGAAAAATGATCATTAACGGCAACTTGAACCTGACTTAAGGGCAGAGAAAACTGATGCCGATCGGACAAGAATTCATAGAGTTCACCATAGGTTTTCAAGTCAGTTTTCACCGTTTCTTCGCTCAGTTGGGCTTGCTCTTGTAAGGCGGCAAAATAACGAATTTTAATTGTGTGCATGGCGGACTCGTTGATATTCATCGGGAGTGTTAATGTTGTCGAGTTCTTGGGCCAGGCCTGGGGTAATAAAGTAACAATCACTCATTTGCAGCACCTTTACTGGACAATAAATTTTGGCTGTTTTGGCCCGTTGAAATTGTTGCAGGGCCTGGGGCGTATAGAGGGCGCAAAGGGGTTCAGGAAAACCATGCTCTGGGTTTTGATAACAGGTAGCAACCACATGATCATGATAATTTTCCATTAACTTTTCAATCGTACCAGTGTTCACATAGGCTAAATCACAGGCCATGATCAACCAATTTGCATCAGGGTGCGTTTCCAAAGCAGTTAAAATTCCCCCCAGAGGCCCCATGTCATCATAGTGATCTATCAGAGTCGGTAAAGCAGCTAATTCCGTATGTTGCCATTGCCCTTTGCGAGCCGAAAGATAGACCTGTTCACAGTAGTTATTTAAGAGATTATAAATGTACTTAGCATGGGGTTGATCATGATATTTCAACAGTGCTTTATCTTGTTGCATCCGTTTACTTTTCCCCCCAGTTAGCACCAGGCCATAGAGGGGTTGCGGGACTCGTTTAAAGGTTGATTTACCCCCGGTTTTAGTTAAAAGCTTGGTTTGGGAGATGGTTATCTGAGGGGAAACCGCTTTGCACATATCATAAATTGTTAATGCCGCCACAGACGCGCCACATAGGGCCTCCATTTCCACGCCAGTTTTATAGTGAGTTTTAACTTCACAGGTAATTATCACCATGAGGGTTGGATCAATCTCAATCTCAAATTTACAGGACTCAATGGGGATTTGATGGCAAAAGGGAATCAGGTCACTGGTTTTTTTGACCGCCATTGTGCCAGCAATGATTGCCGTTTGAATGACTGGCCCTTTTTTGAGGATTAATTCTTCCCCGTGTAAATAGGGTTTGAGGGAAGGCGGTAATTGTATCAAGGTTTGGGCTACAGCTCGCCGTTGAGAATCCAATTTCTCGCTAATATCTACCATAGTTGGCTGATTGTTAATATCAATATGACTCAGCATTTAGCCTCCAATTTGGTGCATGAGATGGGTCACTTCCATTGGTCTTAGGTAGGGTTTCATTCCTAAAAGTTGTTCATAGGCCGCTAATCGTTGCTCATGATTCAATTCCCGGATTTCCAGGCCATCAGTTTTGAGCAAACAGGCCCGTAAAATGCCATCAGCGGACAGTCGCCAGCGGGAACAATGACCACAAAAGGGTTGAGATTCTGAAGCAATAAAACCAATTCTGGCCCCACACTCAGTTATAAAGTTAAAGGCCGTAGAGTCAAGGGGCATGGCCTGGGCCTGGAGTGTATATCTCGTTTTAAGGCGATCTATCAGTTCTTGGGCTGGAATAAATTGATCCTGTTGTTGTTGACAGGCTTGGCCAATTCGCATGAGTTCTAAAAACCGGATTTCGATATTTTCTGATTTAGCATATTCGACAAAATTAAAGAGTTCAAGATCATTAACGCCTCGCATCATGACTGTATTGATTTTAATCCGAAAGCCCTGTTGCTTGGCTAAGGTAATGTTGGTTTGAATTTGGCTCAGATTACGGCCGTGGGTGATTTGAGTAAAAATTTCTGGTTTCAAACTATCTAAACTAATGTTCAAATCTAAAATGTGATGCTGTTGCAGAAGTTCTAAATAGCGATGTAAAAGGATGCCATTGGTTGTCAAAGATATTTTTTTCAGACTACAACGGCTAATAGTAGTTAAGATTTCGGGCAGGGCCTGGCGCAAAAGCGGTTCTCCTCCGGTTAAGCGAACTTCTTCCAGGCCCAGGGTGACTAACTCAGCAATAATTTCTCCATATTCTTTCGGTGTGAGATAGCGGTTCACCTCCATAAACTCTGCATTAATCGGCATGCAGTAATGACAGCGCAAATTACACTGATCCGTGAGTGAAACCCGCAGCTTCCGAATCCGGCGACCATAACTATCAACCAACATTGCGATTTACCAAGGAAAGAACGGAAATGATTCACCTGCCTTAAAGATTGCGCGATCTGCTGGTAATTCCACAAAGCCATCGGTAGGAGCTAAGGCCATAAAATCACCAGAATTTTTCATGGGATGAGGTGTGGCTAAAATCCGGGCATCCGAACTGACATGGGATTGCACCGGTAAGAAATAAGTTAGGGGTTTGGTAAATTCAAAATCAGTGGTTAATTGGGCAAACATGGGTCGCTGCTGGAGGATATAGCGGTGTAAACAAACTAAACTCGAAACCGGATTACCCGGCAAACCAAATACCGCTGTTTGATGCATATGATCGACCCCAAACCAGAGCGGTTTCCCCGGCCGTTGAGCTACACCATGAATATAGTTTTTAACACCAGCCTGACTCCAAACCGTGGGTAAATAATCAAACTTACCTTTAGAAACACCACCACAGTAAATCAATAGATCATAATTCACGGTTTGCTGTTGGAAATGGGCCGTCATTAACTCTGGATCATCGGCAACATAATCGAGATCAACGTCGGGAAACCCATGACTAATTAAGGAGGCTTTGAGGGCATAGGGGTTGGAAATACGGACTTGATGGGGTTGGGGGGGCTGGTGGACGGGAATTAACTCTTGGCCGGTGGCGGTAATTTGGATGCGGGGCAGGCGTTTGATTATTACCTGAGCTTTTCCAACAGAAGCTAAAATTCCCCAGGCCGGCCCATTTAAGACCACCCCAGGCCTGAGTAACACCTCACTTAAATTAAAATCGCTGCCTTGGGGATGAATATTTGCCATCCGTTGCCAGGCCTGGTCATGGACAATTTCAGCAATCCGTAACTCCCCCTCAGAGCTAATCTGAATGTCTTCATAGGGTATGACCACATCACAGCCATCGGGTAAGACCGCCCCGGTCATGATTTCGTAACAGGCCAATGGGTCGGTTAATGTTCGTTTCGGTTCACCCGCCGCAATCGTTCCTAAGATTTTAAATGCCCGTTGATCGTGATTATAAGACTCCCAGGCCAGGGCAATGCCATCCATCATGATCCGGTGGGCAGCCGGATAAGCTCGATCAGCGGTAATGGGTTCAGCCAAAATTCCTGACCGTACCTGTTCAAGATCAACTGATTCTTCACCCCAATCCGGTAAGTGGGTTTTGATCCGTTCCACAGCGGTTTCGACGCTAATCAAGGCTGGCATGGGGGCGATTCCTGTTTAACTTTTTGGAGATTTAACGGCGTATATTGTCCCAAGTAATACAGCCCCGTACCCACAACCGTACTAATCAAAAAACCTTGGGGGACACTAAACGCAATCACCGCCACCAACAAGGCAATCATCCAATCTTGAGACTCTTGCACCTGATCCCCAATTAAACTCAGCAACCCCCAGGCCTCAAATAGGAGAATGACCCCCAAAATCGGCATCGGGAAAATTCCCAAGACATCATTAAATACGGCACTAAAGAGCAGCCCGACAATTAAATACAGCCCACCATAGATCACCACTGCCCCGCCGGTTCTTGCGCCTAAGGCATAATGCCCCACCAGGCCCCCGCAGCCATGACACACAGGTACACCGCCAAAAAACGGCACAATTAAATTCACCAGGCCATAGGTCAACCCGATCTGGCGAATGCTCAACGGTTTTTCCGGAAATAAATCTTCGGCGGTTTGTTGCGTGGCAATCACGGCATTGGAAATAGACAAGGGCAGTTGAGGTAAGGCTAACAAAAACAGGCCTGGGAGGAGAGCCGCGGGGTCTATGGTTTGAAATTCCGGTGTTTGCCAGTGAATCCCTAGAGCGATTTTTGACCAGGGTAACCCAACGCTACAGGCATAAAGCAAGCCTAATCCGACAACGACTAATCCGGCGGGAATTCCCTTTTGTTTCGGTAACGCCACCAGAATTAAAAAGCCCAGGCCAGCCAGGAGATAACCCCAGGTATTGCCCTCAGGAATATAGGTTTTTAAGGCTAAAGAGGCTAATGATAACCCCAGGCCAAACTGACAGCCCCGCACCACGGGCAACGGAATCACTCGGGCCAGCCAAGATAATGCCCCGGAAAGGCTCAACACCAGCATAATCAGCGCAATTAAAAATCCCCCCGCCCATAACGTCTGCCCCGATAGCTTTTGTGTCATGACAATTACGGCCATGGCTTTCAACGGTTGCAGCGGCATCGGCAAACCATAGATCACCCCGGAAAGAACTTGTCCCAGGCCAAACAGGGTAAATACATTGGCACTGCTCAAGTGGGCAACGGTGATCAACCCAATCAACAACGGTAAATCGGTGCCAATATCACCAAAACTGCCACTGAACTCTTGCCAATTAAATCGAAGCCGGGGATACTGCATAGGATACTTAGTCAAGTATTGAAATATCAGGTGTAGTCAAAGCCAAGTTTGTAAGATAACCGCGAGATGCTGCAATCTCGAATAAACGGCCACTCTATAACTTTACTTAAATCCTCTTTCCCACCTTTATAATCATTTAACCTTCTTTTATCTTAATCTCCAGTTTAATATCCTTGCCAATCTTGAAGAGATAACAAACGACAATATCACGAAATAAACTCTATATTTTTTTGAGTTAAAAGTGGTTCAATTCGATTATTTGCTAGCTCAACATAGCTCTTATCTAATTCATAGCCAACGAAGTGACGTTTAGTATTAATTGCCGAAATTGCTGTAGAACCACTTCCAATAAAAGGATCAAGAACAACATCGTTCTTATAACTGTAAAGTTGAATCAAACGAAATGGTAATTCAACGGGAAAGGGTGCGGGATGACCTATTTTCTTGGCTGATTCTGGATTCATTGTCCAAACGGATTTCGTCCAGTCCATAAATTGCTCTTTTGTGATTGTATTTTCTCGATTCTGCCTTTTCCGTTCAAAAGTGCCTTTAGAAAACACCAAAATATATTCATGTGTATCTCGCAAGACTGGATTTGAAGCCGACTGCCAGCTACCCCAGGCCATAGAAACACCAGCCCCAGCGCCTTTTTGCCAGATAATTTCTCCTCGCATGAGAAAGCCAATTTCAATCATTATTTGAGAAATATAATCAGACAAAGGAATATAGGGTTTCCGTCCTAGATTGGCAACATTAATACAGGCTCGGCCACCATGGACTAAAACTCGATAGGTTTCCTGAAAAACATTTCTAAGTAAATCCAAATATTCAGTCAATGACAAATCTGAATCATAGGTTTTACTAACGTTATAGGGTGGCGATGTAATCATTAAGTGTAAGCAACTATCAGGTAGCTCAGTCATAGCTTCAGAACTATGGTTAATAATTTGATTTAAATAAATCTCCGGAAATTCATGATCTCCGTTTGGTTGAGTTGTGCTTGAGATATTTAAGTCTTGGTATAGCTTAGAGTCGTAATAATCTGAAGCATCATGACTAATCCGAGAGCTAGTTCCAAAAGCACTTGTTTTTGTTCCTTTTTTCATAAATCAAACTTCCTCCCTAAAGTTCAAGCCATCTTGCATAGGGATCGAAATTTATTTGATTCCGCTTCCAAAAGATGGGTATTGAGCTTGCCTGAGGGTTTGATACAAGAATTTTAAGAGCTTCTTGAGAAATTTCTACTCCCCTTGGATTTGTACTTTGCTTTGGTAACTTTAAATATTGATTAATGCCAAGTTTCTGAATAATATTTTCTTGAATTGATCTTGGAATTAGATATAAAGCTCCTTGGGCATCCCAATGAATTTGTACTGGTAAAATGTCACAAGCTGGTCTGTATGTTTGGCTAAACTCAATTACTTTATCCCAATCAACTGTCCAAATTAGCTTGACTCCTGAAAATGAGTTACCTGTAATTGTTTTGATAGAAATTGGATTATCGGATAACTTAACATCTATCTCTGGTTCAGTAATTTTATCAGTTGTAATGTTTTTGATGTCGAATTTATAAATCAATAAGGCAATTAATACTTTCTCTCTTACTGATCCTACTTCCATGCCTATTTTTCCCGCTCTTGAACATTCGAGTTCTGCAAGATAGAAAAGCTCTGGGAGTTCCTTCTGTATCTTTAATTTTAATACCTTATCTGCAAAAATTTCTGTGATGTTCATGGCTATATTATTTAAGTCTTTAAAGCCTGTGTCAAATCGTGACGGGTAATGATGCTCACTAGGCACCCAACTTCATGGAAAACAGGTAAACGACTGATGTGGTGATGAATAGTGGTAGATGGCAAAATTGATTTAACCCCTTACATTCATGTCCAGGCCTGGATTGCACGGGTAAAACAACTACTGGGTTATCTCCCCATGGCTGGTTTGTAGAACTGTAACCTCTAAATATCTAGGAGAGAAACCTGATGGCAAACTCTGGCTGGGCCTATCCTGAATCCCCGTTTCATCCGGGTGAATTGGCGATTCAAACTCGCTTGGGTGTCCGGGAGCGTATTGATAAACAAGGGCGGCGAATTATCCGCGATTATTTACCGGAACAGCATCGGCAATTTTTCCAGCAGCTGCCCTATGTGATTGTCGGTTCGGTGGATGCCACAGCCAGGCCTTGGGCCTCAATTCTGGTGGGCCAGCCAGGGTTTCTTTCTACTCCAGATGAACGCACCTTGGTGGTTTCAACTCAGCTTTGGCCGGGAGACCCCTTGATTCAAAACCTTGCGACCGGGGTTGATCTTGGTTTTCTCGGGATTGAACTCCACAGTCGGCGGCGCAATCGCTTGAATGGGGCGGTCAAAGCAGTTTATCCCGATCACTTTGTTGTGGAAGTGGGCCAGAGTTTTGGGAATTGCCCCCAGTACATCCAGGCCCGGATGGTTGAATTTGTGGATCGTGACTCCAATTCGGCCGCATCAGTCCGTTCCATCCAGGGCCTGGGCATACCCGAGCAAACCCTGATTCAAGCAGCCGATACGTTTTTCATTGCCACGGCCTATCAGGATGACTCTGCCGGGCGAGGTCGGGGTGTGGATGTGTCTCATCGGGGCGGTAAACCAGGGTTTGTCAAGATTGAGGGGCATACGCTCACCATTCCTGACTTTTCCGGCAACCTCCAGTTCAATACCTTTGGCAACCTGGAGTTAAACTCTAGAGCAGGCTTGATTTTTATTGATTTTATCGGGGGTGATTTGCTTTATCTGACAGGCCGGGCCTGGGTGATTTGGGAAGGCGAAGAAATTACAGCCTATGAAGGAGCCGAGCGGTTACTCCGGTTTGAGCTTGAGGCGGGCTATTACGGCAAAAATACCTTACCTGTACGTTGGTCAGAGCCAGACTTTTCACCTTTTTTACGGGATACAGGGCCGTGGATGACACCAGAGGTAAAGGATTGATTAAACTTCATACTAAAGAGTACAAATTAGTCATTTTTAGCAAGGATGCCAAACTCTTGTAGGGCGGGTAAGAAGTTACGATTCTCATGGCCTGGTTGACTCAATTTAATCAGGGCAAAGCGTTGTAATGGGGTTAACTGGGCCCAGGCCAAGCGTGGAAAAGACTCACAACCCGTTTTAGCGATAAATTCAACAGTCACTTGGGCAGGAATTTCTTCAGTGTTGAACCAGGCCGGGTTTTCAGGAATTTCTAAGGTTTTGGCAGGCGTTCCTGTGTAGGCGGTTACCCAGGCCTGGAGTTTTTCGGCATAAGCTGTAATGTCTTCTGGGGAATCAAACGGACAATCAATCAGATATTGTCGTTGGGTCATTGAAAACTGATGCCAATGATTTAACTTCAGCTTCACCCCACAACTATCCAACCGATAGCGCACCACCATCGGAATACAACGCAGGGAATCAACAAAGTCGGTTTCAAAGTGAAAAAACATAAATTACTAATCAAAAATCAAGTTTACTCATCTTCATCTGATAATGGTAAATCTAATTCTACGGTAACGTCTTTAACTAATACACGAACATAAGCTACGAGATCAGAGTTAACTTCTCGAATATGCTCAGGGTGTTGATCAATGTCTTTGGCAAGGAAATTGAGAAATGCTTCAATGGATGACGTATCGCCCTGATTAGAGTCAGAAGATTCCAGTAGTGTCATTAGATTATTGTTTATGAAATTAGGTTAATTGCAAGGGATTTGTTTTGCAAACGCAAGGTTTTCTATGATAAAGATCAAGAGGAAATTTTCATTTCTATTATGTATGTAATGCCAGTGCATTGTCTTGTCGAACGGGGACTTGGAGTTTAGGTGGCTGAGTTTGCTGATTGACCGGAATCAGTTGCACGGCACAGGCTTTGAGTTCAGGTTCTAAGGAAATTGGACAGGCTTCGGGATGGGTTAAGGCGTTCACTTCGGTATTGTCACCCCAGAGAAAGCCCCAGTGCATCGGCATAAAAACAGTTCCAGGCGTAATTGCTTTGGTAATTAGCACCGGTAAACAGGCCCCACCCCGGCGAGATTTAATTTCGACCAGATCATCAGGTTTCAGTCCCAGTTGTTTGGCATCACGGGGATGAATTTCCAGTTGGGGCCTGGGATGCATTTTGGTAATCTTGGCAATATGTCCGGTGCGGGTTTGCGTATGCCAATGGCCATAGAGTCGCCCGGTGGTTAAAACAAAGGGATACTCTAAATCTACTGGTTCTGCCAGGCCCCGAGAATGTTCAAGAGCGAACTTAGCCCGATGATTGGGTGTTAAAAATCGGAAATCTGTATATAGTCGCTTCGTTTCTTGGGCTGTTTCATCACTGGCATTCACACCACAGGGCCATTGCAGCGGGCCGAGTTCTTGGAGGCGTTGATGACTGATGCCTGATTGATCACAAACACGTCCTTGGGTTAACTGGACAAACTCAGCATAGACAGCCGCCGCATCAGGAAAATTAAATTTATCCGCAAAGCCCAACCGCCGCCCCACCTCGGCAAAAATCTCCCAATCTGGCCGGGCTGATCCGGGAGGCTCTCTAAACTTTGGGCATAGGGTGACTCGCCGTTCCGAGTTGGTCATGGTTCCTGTTTTTTCACTCCACTGGGCGGCGGGCAAAACTAAGTGGGCATAGGCAGCGGTTTCGGTAGGGAAATAGGCATCTTGATAAATCGTAAAGGAAGAGCGTAGTAAGGCGGCCTTTGTCCGTTCTAAATCGGGTAAACTCACCGCCGGATTTGTCGCCGCAATCCATAAACAGCCCACCTCTCCTGCTTCCAGGCCCCGAATCATTTCCCACACAGAACGGCCAGGCATCGAGGAAATTTGTCCGGGGGGTAGTTGCCAAAATTCTTCTAGTTCTTGCCGATGTTGGGGATTTTTGACCAGCCGATACCCCGGTAACAAATGGGATAGTCCGCCCGCTTCTCGCCCGCCCATAGCATTGGGTTGCCCCGTCAAGGAAAATGGCCCACTCCCCGGCCGGCCAATCTGCCCCGTCAATAAATGAAGATTAATTAAACTGCGGGCTTTAGCGGTTCCTTCCGAGGATTGATTGATTCCCATTGACCAGAGAGATAATACCGCCTTGGCATGGCCCCAATACCGAGCGGCTTTTTCCAGGTCAGTTACCGTAATCCCACAGCGGGCTGCTACAGTTTCCGGGGGATAGTCTGCCACCACCTGAATATATTGGGCAAACCCTTGGGTACATTCATCGATAAATTCCGCATCAATCAGCCGCCACTTTAACAGCAAATGCCCCATGCCGTGGAGCAAATCAATATCGGTGCCAGGGTTAATCGCGAGATGTAAATCCGCGACCTCGGCTGTGGGTGTGCAGCGGGGATCGATGACAATCAGCTTCACCTTGGGATTAAATTTATGATGCTTACGGAGCCGATTAAAGACAATCGGATGACATTCCGCCGTATTTGTCCCAATTAAAAAGGCACAGTCAGTTAATTCTAAATCGTCATAACAACAAGGAGGGCCATCGGAGCCAAAGCTGTTAATGTAAGCCGCCACCGCCGAAGACATACAGAGCCGGGAATTGGCATCAAAATTATTGGTTCCTAAACAACCCTTGAGCAACTTTTGGGCCACATAATAGTCTTCAGTTTGGAACTGCCCCGAACCATACATACAGATGCCATCAGCCCCTTGGGTAAACCGTACCGTTTGCATCCGTTTGACAATCAGATCCAGGGCTGTATCCCAACTAATCCGTTGAAAGGGTTGATCCAAACGTTCTCGCCATAGGGGATAGAGCAATCGCTGTTGATCCACAGATTCGAGAATGGTTGCCCCTTTGACACAAATCATCCCCTGACTCGATGGATGCTCCCGATCGCCTCGGACTTTATAGCCTGTGGCAGATTGAGCATTTGGAACCGCTTCCAGGCCACAACCGACACCACAGTAGGGGCAAAGCGTTGAAACATTAGTTGGGGGGTTAATTGGGTCTGGCTTATTCGCCCTAGATGATGATTGAGTCTCTCGGACTAAAAGCTGTTGACAGGGAATGACCTCGGCAATTTGGTGGGGCTGGGCTTGATGGTAAACCTTAACTTCATCATCTGGATTGGCCCAAAACAAGGTTTGTTGTCCGGGGAAGATCACCCGCTCCCAGGCCCCATCCTGCACTAACCGGATTACCTGTAATTCTTCAGTGGCATTGCGGTAATAACAGAGGTGCGGCGGCGTTTGGACTGCCAAGGTGGCCTGGGTCGGGAAGTCATTCATCTTCTTACAGTTCCCTAATCAGAAGAATGGGTTAAAACTACGGAATCTGCTTCCAGGCCTAGGGCTAACTCTTCCCCTTCATGGTGACTAGCAAAGGAGCCTTTGGGTTCTTTCAAGAAGAAGGCACAGAGGAATGTGACAATTAAGGCGGTTACACCGAGGGTTTGGAAGAAAATTTGATTGCCCGCTGCCCCTTCCGGTAACAAGCTATAGAGCGTCAGATAACACACTGCCCCAACATTGCCATAGGCCCCGACATTTCCGGCAATCTGCCCCGTCACCCGACGTTTAATCAATGGCACAATCGCAAAGGTAGAACCCTCCCCGGCCTGGACAAAGAAGGAACACGCCATCGTTACCAAAATTGCAAACGGCAGCCAGGAACCACTATTTTGTCCGGCCATGACCAAATAGCCGATGCCCATGCCCCCCGTCAACACAGACATTGTCCATTTACGACTGCCAAGCCGATCCGAAATAATTCCCCCACCCGGCCGGGCCATCAAATTCATAAAGGCATAGCTGGCGGCAATCATCCCGGCATGGGACTTAGACAGACTAAAGGTGAGTTCAAAAAAGGCTGGCAACATGGAAACGACGGCCAACTCTGAACCAAAGTTAACAAAATAGGTCAAGTTCAATAACGCAACTTGGTTAAACCGATAGCGGTCGCTGGCTGGGTATTGTCTCTTTTCCGTAAATAAGGCCCGATTTACATCCCAACATTTGTAGGCCTGGAACCCATACAGCACCACCAGGCCCAGCCAAATGAGTTCCATAAATCCCATATTAATCAAGCCAATTTTTTCTAACCGCCAGGCCAGTAATCCCAGCACACCGACTAAGGGGATATTGCAGACCAACATTAACCAAAAGTCCCGGACACTGGTTACTTCCAGGCCACCATGCCGACTTGGTTTTTGATAGGTTTTGCCCGTTGGGGTGTCTTGGGCCGAGAAGAAGTAAATCACGCCGTAGATCGCCGCAGCAATCCCCGTCAACGCAATGGTGAGCCGCCAGTTTCCTTGACCACCGGATAAAAATGAGAGGCCCAAGGCAATTGAGGGCAAGGTAAAGGCCGCCGCCGCCGAACCAAAGTTTCCCCAACCGCCATAAACGCCTTCCGCAAAACCAATTTCTTTGGGCGGAAACCACTCAGCCACCATCCGAATCCCAATCACAAACCCGGCCCCGACAATGCTCAAGAGCAAGCGACTCATCACCAACCAGCTAAAGTCATTGGCCATGGCAAACATGAAACAGGGAATCGCCGAAAACACCAACAAACAACTGTAGGTAATCTTGGGGCCAAACCGATCTAAGACCATGCCAATGATGATCCGGGCCGGAACCGTCAAGGCGACATTACAAATGGCCAGGGTGCGAATTTGGCCGGTGCTTAAGCCCAAATCTTCCTGCACCATCGTCGCTAAGGGGGCAAAGTTAAACCAAACAACAAAGGTCAGGAAAAAGGCAAACCAAGTTAAATGCAGGATACGGTATCGGTCTCGAAAGGATAAAATCGGGTGCAACATAGAATCATTCCTGGATATTTAATAACTGAGAAATCAGAAAAAATGGCCGCATCAAGCCCTGCGCAAGGAATCCTACGCCTTGGGGGCAGAGTCAGTGGCTGGTCTGGATGGCTTAAACCAAAACCAACATCGGATTAGAGGGGTTGTTTGCAGTCGGGGCGCGGGGCCGAGCCTGAAACCGTTCAATTAACAACTCGGTTAATATGGCCTGGAGTTCATCGCAGGGAATGCCTTTGCGGACACAGGTTCCCAACTGAGCATCTTTGCCCACTTTGCCGCCGAGGTAGAGATCCACCCCATCCACGGTTTCGCCATTGCGCCGAACTTTGGTGCCCATCAGGCCAATATCTGCCACTTGGGGTTGGCCACAGGAGTTGGGGCAGCCAGTCCAATGGATCCGCACGGGCCGAGATAGCTCCAGTTCTGCTTCTAAGGCGGCACTCATGGCCAGGGCCCGATTTTTGGTCTCGATCAAGGCAAAATTGCAAAACTGGGCCCCAGTACAAGACACAAGGGAACGCTGCAATGGCGATGGATCAATACCAAAGCGTTTGAGAATGGGTTCGGCTAACAGGCCAGGGAGTTGAGCATCGGGAACATGGGTGAGAATAAAATTTTGTTCAACGGTCAGCCGGACTTCTCCGTTGCCATAGGTTTGGGCAATTCGCCCCAGTTCCAGAAAATCAGAGGCATAGAGCCGCCCCACGGGAATATGAAGGCCGACATAGTTCAATCCCGGCTGTTTTTGCGGATAGACCCCTAAATGATCTCGCTTGTCCCAGTTAATTTCATCCTCAGGAGCGGCATTGAGGAGGGGAAAGGTTAATTTAGCGGCAACTTCTTGACGAAATTTTTCCAGGCCCCACTGGTCAATCAACCACATCAAGCGGGATTTTTGCCGATTAGTCCGCGGCCCGTGATCCCGAAACAGTTCCAAAATTGCCCGACACAGATCAAGCACGGCCTGATCCGGAGTCACCCAAGCATCTAACGGAACGGCTGCCTCACAGCGTCGGGCCGAGAAAAAGCCACCCACCAAGACGTTAAATCCTAAGATTCCTTGTCGGTAGGCGGGGATAAAGGCAATATCGTTGATTTCGGCATGGACGGAATTATCCCGACCGCCTTCGAGGGCAATGTTAAATTTGCGGGGCAGGTTACTAAACTCCGAGTTGCCTTGACCGTTATTGGTAATCATGGCCTGGAGTTGGGCCACCAGAGGGCGAGTATCAATCAATTCATCCCGCTCAATCCCCGCTACAGGCGAGCCGGTAATGTTGCGGACATTGTCCATGCCCGATTGAATCGTGGTTAAGCCACAGGCCTGGAGTCGCTCAAAAATAGCGGGAATATCCTCAATCCGAATCCCCCGAATTTGCAGGTTTTGCCGGGTGGTAATATCGCCACTGCCACTGTCACCATAGCGTTGGACAATTTCACCGATGGTCTGGAGTTGGTCACTGGTCAAAATCCCGTGGGGGATGCGTAGCCGCAGCATAAATTGGCCGGGGGTGACGGGGCGAAAAAAGATGCCCAGCCATTTCAAGCGCAAATCCCGGTCATCTTCGGGAATATTCTCCCAACCAATGGCAGCAAAATGCTCCAATTCGCTCTGGACTGCCAGGCCATCCTTAGTTGCTTTGACGGTCTCAAATTTATTAGCCACGATTGATCGCTAGGTCACAATAGCCGTCACTGTATGAATTTATTTCAGGAGGGTTTTGTAACTTAAACTACATTTTCTTGGCATCAATGCAATATCATCATGTCAGTCATGCGTCCTTTGCATAGTGTTGTTAATAATACATTTTATCGATCAGAATCAGAAGGCTTGCATCAAAGGAATGTATCTTATTTTACCAAATTCCATCGAGAAATCCGCTACGGTTTAATCCCTAAGTCAGCCTTCAATCCAATGAAATCTTGCCGACAGCCTCAGGAGTCACAATTTTGCCCATGCGCTTAGAGCAATTGCAGGCCTTCTTGGTGGTGGCGGAACGGGGGAGTTTTCAACAAGCGGCCCTCGAATGTGGTGTCAATCAATCAACCATCAGTCGGCAAATTCAAGCCTTAGAAACGGAACTGGCAACCTGTTTATTTCATCGCAGTACCCAGGCCAAACTCACCGTATCAGGAACAATATTTCTCAAGCGGGCCCGTAAAATTTGGCAAGAGTGGCAAACCGCCAATCAAGAACTGAATGAATTTCATCAGGGCAAACAAACTGAACTCTGTGTGGCCGCTATTCATTCCGTTTGCGCAACGGTATTACCTCCGTTACTACCTCGATTTTGTCAACACTATCCCCAGGTGCAATTACGAGTGACCGCGTTGGGGAGTGATCGGGCCTTGAAGGTATTGCGGGATGGCCTGGTGGATGTAGCGATTGTGATGGGTAATCGCAGTTTAGCCAACACAGCCGAATTTGTTGTCCAGCCCCTGTTTGAGGAACCCATTGGCCTGTTAATGGCGGCGAATCATCCGTTAGTTAAAAAAACAACTATCACTTGGGAGCAGGTAGCAGCCTATCCTCATGTGGTTTTTAAGGATGGTTATGGGATGCGGCGATTAGTTGAAGATGAATTTATGCGGCGCAACACCCCGTTAATGGCGGCCTTAGAATTGAATACTCCGGATGCGTTTAATACAGTTGTCGGTTCGAGTCAAATGTTAGCCTTGTTGCCAGAGTCAATGTTAGTGGATGCTGCCAAAAATCCTGCCTTAGTCGTCCATTATTTTCACAATCAAAACTCATCTGAGGGCATTATTTTACAGCGGCAAGTCATGGTTGTGACGACCATTGATCGACTCAATATTTCCCCGATTGCGGACTTCTTTCATCTAATCACTGAAAAGTTAGGAAGCACACCTCAGCTTTTAGCAGTCTAATCTTAGTCAATTATTTTGAGAACATCATGAGTCGAGCGTTTCGGGAGTTATTAAAAAAAATTGGCAGTGGTGCTCATACGAGTAAAGATTTAACCCGTGCTGAAGCGGCCCAGGCCATGACAATGATGCTCACCCAAGCGGCGACTCCGGCCCAGATTGGGGCATTTTTGATTGCCCACCGAATTAAGCGGCCGACGGGGGCAGAATTAGCCGGAATGTTGGATGCTTACGAGCAGCTTGGCCCCAAAGTCCCTGCTATCAATTCTGCACAACCCGTGGTGATTTTAAGTCAACCCTATGATGGCCGGGATCGCACCATTCCGTTGAGTATCCTGACAGCGTTGGTTTTGGCGGCGGCTGGTTGTCCGGTCTTGCAACATGGGGGCGAGCGGATGCCCACAAAAGAGGGAATACCGCTGATTGATCTGTGGCGGGGCCTGGGCGTAGATTGGTCAGGCTGTTCTCTAGCTCAGATACAGCAGATTTTAGAAGCTACAAACCTGGGATTTGTTTATTTACCGACTCATTTTCCCCAGGCCCAGGCCCTTGTCCCCTACCGCGAGCAAATTGGTAAACGTCCCCCCTTAGCGACCTTGGAATTGATTTGGTCTCCCTATGCGGGCCCTTGTCATGTCGTCGCTGGATTTGTTCATCCGCCAACAGAAACCATGATCCAGGAGGCGTTGACCTTAAGAGGGGTGACGGAATTTACAACAGTCAAGGGCCTGGAGGGCAGTTGTGATTTACCCCAAGAACGCACCGCCATTATTGGTTTATATTCTGTTGTTGATGGGGAAGCATCCCTCACTCGGTTGCGGTTGCACGCTAGTGATTATGGTTTAGGAGGGAAGAACCCGGCCTGGGCCAATCTGAATGATTCAATAGTCGCCATGGAAGCAGTTTTAGACGGTCGCTTTAATCAACTTCGTCAAGCCCTTCTTTGGAATAGTGGCTTTTATCTTTGGCAATATAATGATTTTGAAAACTTGACTGAAGGGATTCAACAGGCGGCTAAATTGCTAGATTCTGGTCAGGTGAAGCAGCAGCTCAAATACCTCAAGCAGGTTTGTGATACTCATTTTCAGAAGTTTTGCTCTTTATGATGATTAGCAATATTCTCAGATTTCCGCCGAATCACCGCATCGTAATATTTAATACTCTTAAGCATATTCTTGCGTGTTGCGCGCGTAAAAAACGTATTGATAATTTCCGACAGTTCTCAGACCATATTATGTTCTTGGTGAAACTGCGACTCATGAAAAATATTCGTAAAAATGTCTTCTGTGAGAATGTGCTAAATCAACATCTCATGAATATCAAAAATCTCAATTTCTGGCTTAATCAACTGCCGACAGACCTCTAAAAAGGCATTGTGCTGCTCCCGAAATTGGGTATTATAGCGTTACGCAGACTGTTCTGAGAGAGTAGAAATGTCAAAAAGACTGCTCATAAAGCATTTTCTGACTTGTCCCCATCTCACCCTAAATGAGTAACGCTATACCAGCCTCTTGCTGGTTAATAATGTCCCGTAACGCCATCAGAATATAGGGAATATCTTCCTTATAGATTGAAAAATTTAGGTTGAAAATTTGTGAATTTCCTTTGGTTGAATTGCAATGATAACGGGTTACTTCAGGCTAAGTTTTTCAGGTCACAAAAAAACCTTGGATATCCAAGGCCTTTAAGTATTTAATTTTAGACTACAAGCTCAGGAGTTAGGGCTTAGACAGGGGCTTTCCACTCCCCATCCACAAACCACTCCTGCACCGCTTCAGCCTTCGCATTCGTCCGCCGGGCTGGGGTTTCTCGAGTGAATTTCATGTGAATTTCCCGGTTTTGTTCGCCATCAGCCGCCACAGCCTTAATAGGAAAGTCAATCAGACCATCTTGGAAGGACATCTGGAAGCGGAACGTGCCATCAGGACTGAGTTCAATCACTTTGCCACCAATGGTAACTGTGGCATCGGGTTCAGTCGCCCCATAGACAATCAATTCCGCATCAGCCACTAACCAGAACTGCCGGGGTTTAACAGGGGGAACCGAGGCCGAGAAGCCCACGCCTGACATGGTTAAGCCAGAGACGTTGGGAACCGCCCACAGACCCACACCCGAGGGGAAAACATAGGAACTGATGGCCTGGGATGGTAATAGTTCAGCGGAGGAGGGAATCATTTGCATAGAACCATACAAAGACCCAGCTACCCGTTGGGCTTCCACTCCCTGCGCCATCCCGAAAATGCTGTCGTAAATTGGGCTGGTGGGTACTTCAGTTTCTACAGATTCAGGAGTGCCCAAATTGAACAGAGTTTTGCCCTGTAAATCTATATCCCAATCCACGGTAATAAATTGATCCCAGATCCAATCAGAAGGGTAGGTCGGCGGCACACGCACCGGGGCTGAACGGGACAAGGCCAACCAGCGGCCATCCCCACACCGATAGCCAATTTCAACCACATAGTCCCGATCACTGACCGGAATCGGTAAATACCACTCCCGCGCCAGTTCATCGCAGGGGTATTCCTGGACACTGTGGGGAATTTGGCTATCTAAATTAACATTCGTAGCATCATAAATCCGTAACGCTAGCTGCTGCCCCCCTTGTCGCCGGAAATCTTCGCGGTGTTCATTAGGAATATCCCAGTAGGTATAGGCCCATTGGGGATCTCGGGGCATTAAGACAATCCGACTTTCACCATATCCAGCCGGTAAATCTCCCAGGCCCTCATCCACAGTGGCTAGGGTGTCATCTAAATCAACAGCAGGCCCGAGATCAAATTTTGCAGCTTCCACTTTTTCTTGAGACTCCAAACGCGGGGGTACAGGTTGGGTGGCGGCGGGAACAACGACTTGTTTTTCACGGATCGCGTCCAATAGCTGATCTTTACGCATCCGACTGTAACGAGAAACTTGGAATTCGCTGGCCACACGCCGGAGTTGGCGTAATGTCATGTCTTCCAATGGGGGTTGTTCTTTTGGCATCTAACACCTCCTAATTAACCGAGGTCAGATCTGAATGAGTGGGCAGGGAAAAGAATTAAATCTAAATCTGGCTAACTCACTTCAGAATGAACTCAGTTTGGCCGTTGATCCCCAGGTTCGTCAAGTTCTGTTAAGGATTTGATCCCCAATTGGGTGCATTTTCAGACCTTAAGTCGAACATTTGTCAGGGAAATATAACCGAATAAAAATACTGGGGATCGTAATCGAGTCTGTAGCCCTCAGCGTTGCGGGTAAAATTCCCCCCTAACCGGGCTTATCTCCAGGCCAAAACGCCCAGGCCGAGAGTTCACCCCCAGTCAGTCCGGGTCGCGCTTAAAATGAAAATTGGCTAAATGCCTGTCAACTTGCACGCTCTCTCCGTCCAGGCCCCGATTGAGGTTTTTATGACACCACGCTACAGAATGCTGATTGGGTCTGAACTTGTCCCCGCCGTTGAGGGCCTTTGGCAATCCATCATCAACCCATCTACAGAAGAGATTATTGCCGAAGTCCCCCAGGCCAATGCAGTGGATGTAGATCTCGCCGTACAAGCGGCCCAAAAAGCCTTCCCGGCCTGGTCAACCCTTTCCCCTGGAGAACGGAGTCACTACCTTTGGCAACTAGCCCAGGGCCTGGAAAAATATAGCGATGAACTCATCCAACTGGAAAGCACCAATGCGGGCAAGCCAATCAAACTAGTCAGTAATGGGGATGTGCCCTTTGCCATTGATAACCTGAAATATTTTGCCGGCCAGGCCCGTGTGATTGAAGGCTTAGGGACAGGGGAAGTTGTCGGCGGCTATACCTCAACCATTCGGCGCGAACCCATTGGCGTGATTGGCTCCATTGCCCCGTGGAACTACCCGATCATGATGGCGATCTGGAAAATTGCCCCCGCCCTGGCTGCCGGAAATACTGTTGTCTTGAAACCCGCCCCCCAAACTCCCTTGACCAGCCTGAAAATTGGCGAAATTGCCCAGGAAATTGGCCTGCCCCCAGGAGTTTTGAATATTGTCACTGGTGGTGGGCCAGAAGTGGGAGAGCCATTGGTCATCCATCCCCAAGCCCGGATGATTTCCTTTACAGGTTCCACCGCCACCGGCAAACGGATTATGGGATTAGCGGCCCACAAAATGGCCCGGGTGCATTTGGAACTGGGCGGCAAAGCTCCCCTAATTGTTTTGGCTGATGCGGATATTGAGGCGGCGGCACGGGGGGCAGTAGTGGGTAGCTATGTGAATACGGGCCAAGACTGTACGGCGGTGACACGGATTTTAGTTGAACGCCCCCACTATCACCATTTCTTAGACCGCTTTACAGAACTTTCTAAGGAAGTCCGAATTGGAGATATTAGCTCTGAGTCCACGGATATGGGGCCGTTGGTTTCAGCGGATCAAAAAGAGCGTGTGGCTGGATTTGTCGATCGGGCCCAGGCCGCTGGAATTAAACTGCATTATCAAGGAACTGTTCCCGATGGCCCAGGGTTTTACTATCCCCCAACAATTTTTGTCGAGGCCCCCACAGACAGCGAAATTATGCAGGAAGAAGTCTTTGGGCCGGTGGTGGTGATCAATCCGGTAGACTCCGTGGATGAAGCGATTGCGGTGGCCAATGATATTCGTTATGGTTTGGCCGCGTCCGTCTGGACAAAAAATATCCACCAGGCCTGGAAAGTCGCGGCGGCGTTGCAGTTTGGGACGGTGTGGGTGAATGATCACTTGCCCTTGTGCGCGGAAATGCCCCACGGTGGTTTCAAAGAATCGGGTTTTGGGAAAGACTTATCCCGCTATGCCTTTGAGGAATACACCATTGCCAAGCACGTCATGTTTGATCTCAGTGGTGAGGCGGAAAAAGGTTGGCATTTCTCGGTTTTTGGAGATCCCCAGTAGGTATTGATCTCAACGCAGATTGTGATCCGAGTCCAAAAGCGAGATTGATCCTGATCACTCCCCAGCCACGGTGGAATGTGGGAGCCTTAAGGTCAGGTGTAATAAATCACATCGCTGCTTCTAGAGTATTTTCCTTCGTTGATTGGTAAGTCTCCCATGTTTCAGTCTCCCTTGATTGTCCGGTTTTGGGGAGTGCGCGGCAGTATTCCATCCCCAGGCCCCCATACGGTTCGCTACGGCGGTAATACCCCTTGTGTGGAAATCCAGGCCGGGGGAGAGCGACTCATTTTTGACGGCGGGACTGGCTTGCGGGTTTTGGGGGAGGAACTATTGAAACATTTACCCATCACCGCCCATGTCTTTTTTTCCCACACCCACTGGGATCATATTCAAGGGTTTCCTTTTTTTCAACCAGCGTTTATTCCCGGTAATTGTTTTCACATTTATGGTGTCCCCGGTGTGGATGGCCATAGTATTCAGCAATGCCTCAACGACCAAATGCTCCATCCCAACTTCCCAGTTCCCCTACAGATCATGGCGGGCGCGCTGAAGTTTCATGACTTGGGGCCCGGAGCAGTGACTAAAATTGCCGATGCTACCATTACCAATCAACGCCTGAATCATCCAGGGGGTGGGGTGGGCTATCGCATCAAGTGGCACGGTCAAGTGATCAGCTACGTCACCGATACAGAGCATTATCCAGACAAGCTAGACCCCGCAGCGCTTAGTTTGGCTAATCAAGCCGATGTGATGATCTATGATGCCACTTACACCGATGCCGAATATTACTCCCCTGCCCAGAGCAAAATTGGTTGGGGCCATTCCACTTGGCAAGAAGCGGTTAAACTGGCCCAAACTGCCCGAGTCAAACACCTCGTTTTGTTTCATCACGATCCCACCCATGATGACGAATTTTTAGATGAAATTTGCCAACTCGCCCAACAAGCCTTTCCCAACACGACCGTAGCCCATGAGGGATTAATTTTATCTCTAGGTACTTCTTAATATTTCTGTTTGTTGAGAACAGCCTATCCAACTGGAGTCAGCATCAAGCCAATCGGCCAACGTTCAGTCGGGCCGATCCATTTAGAAATGAACGAAAATAAATCGACAAACCTTGCTCTGAAAAGGTTTATCGGGGTTTATGCCTCAGAATCATCTGAAGTAACGCAATAGTCTAGATTAAATTTGCTAAGATTATTTTCAGGCTTGCAGAAATTTTGTTCTTTTGCCCAAGTTGTTGGAAACTAGCCCTATGTTGAGTCGTGTTGCGGATGCTATTTACTGGCTGAATCGGTATATTGAACGAGCCGAAAATATTGCCCGCTTTGTAGATGTTAACTTAAATCTGCTGCTAGATTTACCCATGGTGGGCGAGCAGTGGCATCCCTTAGTTTTGACCACTGGAGATCTGGCCTTTTTCCAACAGCATTATGGGAATCCTACCGCTGAGAACGTGATCCAATGTCTCACCTTTGATAGTCATTACCCCAACTCGATCTACTCCTGTATGCGGGCGGCACGGGAAAATGCCTCCTCGATTCGGGAAGTAATTTCTTCGGAGATGTGGCTAGAGGTGAATAGTTTTTATGCCTTTGTCCGAGACGCAGCCAAAAGTCAGCCCCAGGGAGATATTGCTGATTTCTTAGCTAAGGTTAAACAGGCCAGCCATTCGTTTACAGGGGTGATGGACGCAACGATGACCCATAACGAGGGGTGGCATTTTGGGCAGATGGGGCGATTGCTGGAGCGGGCAGATAAAACCAGTCGGATTTTGGATGTGAAATATTACTTACTCTTGCCTTCTGTGGAGGATGTCGGGTCTTCCATTGATGAGTTGGGTTGGATTGCCCTGCTCAAATCTGCTAGTGCCTATGAAATGTATCGCAAACGGGGACAACATCGGATTACACCGGCTGGAGTTGCGGACTTTTTGATTTTAGATGCTGAGTTTCCGCGGGCAATTCGCTCTTGCTTACTCCATGTTGAGCAGTATATGTATAAAGTTACGGGAACACCAATTGGCTCTTGGAAGCTACCTGTGGAACGGGTCATTGGCCGTTTACGTTCAGAGTTGGATTATTTAACCATTGAGGAAATTATTTCCCGCGGAATGCATGAATTTCTAGATCAACTGCAAACCCAAATTAACCAAGTGGATCAAGAAATCTTTAATACATTTTTTGCATTGGAGGCTGTCGCTTAGGGATATTGTCCTGGAACTTGGATCCAATTCAGTAAATACCTTCAGGATACTTGTGCGTTACTTCATTCAACACCAAACAACCTACAATTACGCCCAGGCCATTGAACTTTTACCCCATACGATCCGCCTCCGGCCAAGGGTGTCTGGATCACAATTACTGCATCAGTTTAGTTGCCAAGTGTTACCGCTGCCGGAAAATCAAACCCTAGTCTTAGATGCAGAAGGAAACTCGGTTATTCATCTCTGGTGGGGGCGACAACCGACTCAGCAACTCCAAGTGCAAATTACCGCCGCGGTGGAAACCTTATGTACCAATCCCTTTAATTTTGTTTTAGAACCTTGGGCCACCCATTTTCCCCTCAATTATCCCACCCTCACCCTCCATAGCCTCCAGGCCTATCTCACCCCACCCCTGCCCCCCGTTGGCTTTGATCCAGTCGCCTATCAACTCGCCCAAGAAATCGCCCAGGCCTGTGACAGCAACATCATCCTCTTCCTAAACCAACTGACCCAAAAACTCTATGAACACAGCACCTACCAAATTCGGGAAACGGGATCACCCTGGCCCCCCTGTTTGACCTGGCAAAAGCAATCTGGCTCCTGTCGAGATTTAACGGTTTTGTTTATGGAAGCCTGTCGCTGTATGGGGTTGGCGGCTCGGTTTGTCAGTGGCTACCAGGAAGGAGATCTCGACAGTCGGGAACGGCATTTACACGCTTGGGCCGAGGTCTATTTACCGGGGGCTGGCTGGCTGGGCTATGATCCAACCCATGGTTTAGCGGTGGCGGATCGGCATATTCCTTTGGTGGCGGCGGCTCATCCCCTCAATGCAGCTCCGGTGACGGGTTCTGTGCGGGGAGCAGGGGTTCAGTCCGAGATGAGTTATCAACTGGCCATTTCTGTTTTATAGGGTTACGCCGACTGTTCTGAGAGAGTAGAAATCTTCAAAAACTGCCCATCCAACATTTTCTGACTTGGCCCTGTCTCACCCGAAATGAGTCCTGCTATGGCTTCAGGAACTGCCTCCAATGGGGATTTGAGAAATATCCTTGGTCGGGACTAAGCATTTTGCCCCTTTGGCCGAGGCCGGCTTCACTGTTCCTGGGCTAATTGGAGATTGATTGCGTCCACAGACAAACCGATTGCAAGCAGCTTTTAGGCATCACTTTCTTCAGCAGAAATAATTGACTGCGGGCAGATTGAACAATGGGGAACCAAGGCAAAAGGTGTCAAAATGGCTAATGTCTCCCTTTGTTATGGCTAGTTGCCCGAGATGCGTTAGCTCCACCCTTTGCCCTGATTGGCCTGACTATGACTGCAAGCAATGACCTGAATCAATTTGACCTGGCCCCGGACCATAAACTCTATGAGGGTAAGGCCAAGATTATTTACAAAACCCCAGATCCCCAGGTTTTACTTGCCTATTTCAAGGATGATGCGACGGCTTTTAATGCCCAAAAAAAAGGGGCCATTGTCGGCAAAGGGGCAATGAACTGCCAGATTTCCAGTCACCTATTCCGTTACTTAGCCCACCAGGCCATTGCCAGCCACTTTCTAGCCCAGGTGGCCGCCGATGTGATGCAAGTCCAGGCTGTTGAAATTATTCCCCTGGAAGTCGTTGTTCGGAATCGGGCCGCTGGCAGTCTGTGCAAACAAACGGGCCTGGAACTGGGATTGGTTTTGCCCTTTCCATTGGTGGAGTTTTATCTCAAAGATGATGCCTTGGGGGATCCCCTCCTGACCCCAGATCGCTTAACCCTCTTGAATGTCGCCAGCACTGCCGAAATTGCCCAACTGCGGGGCCTGGCCTTGAAAATTAACAGCCTTTTAACGCACTTTTTTCAAGATTGTGGCATTACCCTAGTGGATTTTAAGCTGGAGTTTGGTCGCAATCCCCAAGGTGAAATTTTACTAGCCGATGAAATTAGTCCAGATACCTGTCGTTTATGGAATCAGGCCGAGTCAGATCCCCATCGTCGCGTGATGGATAAAGACCGCTTCCGTCAGGATTTAGGGGATATTGAAGCTGCCTATAAAAGCGTTATGGAACGAGTTTTAGCCCAGGAACTCTGACAAAGTTTTCAATTTTACAAACCCGATCATTAAAAACCTTAATTTCCGCCTCAATACAGTCTTATGCTGTTGATCGGTCATGAGAGTTCTTTCTTTTCGCTGCAAGGTTAGGCATGACAACAGTTCATTTCATAGATACACACCTTTTGATCTTGCCAGGTTATTTCTGCTGTAACTAAGTTCATGCCAATTTTTTCAGCCACGCGCCTAGATGCAAGATTTTGCGGATGGATCAGACAGACTAATTGTTTAAGTTGTAGTTGATTGAATCCATACTGGCAACAGGCCTGGGCTGCTTCTGTGGCCAAACCTTGTCCCCATAGTTGACGCTGAATGTGGAATCCAACTTCAACCTTTTCAATTCCATCAACATTCTGCAACACCAAACCACAATCCCCAATCACTTTGTTGTTTTCCTTAAGAACTAATGCCCACAGGCCAAAGCCATGATTGCGATATCTTTGGAGATTATGGTTGATCCAGGTTTGAGTCATCTCATCATCAAAGGGCTGAGGATAAAACTTCATTACTTCTGGATCAGAAAAAACCAGCAGTAAATCCTGACTATCCGCTAAAGTCATTGGCCGAAGAATCATGCGAGGTGTGACTATTTGAAGCATTGTTGTCG
The DNA here is from genome assembly GCF_031729055.1 of Pseudocalidococcus azoricus BACA0444. Classification (NCBI taxonomy): domain Bacteria; kingdom Bacillati; phylum Cyanobacteriota; class Cyanophyceae; order Acaryochloridales; family Thermosynechococcaceae; genus Pseudocalidococcus; species Pseudocalidococcus azoricus. Next base: position 150,877 of record NZ_JAVMIP010000004.1, read on the forward strand.
ATTGAATGATCAATCTGGCTAGGGAGAACAACTTTAGCCCGGAAAATATCGTCTTCAAGCTGACCAATGCCGAGTAATGTTCCTGCTTGATCTAAAACTCGATGGGGAGTGGTTAAATTCACGGTTTCAATCGCCATTTTCTGGCCACAACACCAGCGTTTAGCAATCTCTGCATCCAATCTAATTGCCGGGAGATGTTGCAGAGCCAGGCCTGGGGCAATGAGATTGGTTGAGTCGGGGTTGAGATCATCAAGGGTGCAAGAATTTCCTAATTCAAAGCCGCAACTTTTTGTCCGTGTTAAACTCGCAAGAGTTGCGCCCACGCCTAAAACTGCCCCTAAATCTCTAGCAATTGAGCGAATATAGGTTCCGGGGCCGCAATTAATCATTAACTCAACGGTGGCAGTGGGGCCTGGTTGCCAAGCTAAAACCTCAAGATTGAAAATATCAACCCAGCGAGTGGAAATATCAATGGATTCACCTTTTCTTGCTAACTGATAAAGTCGTTTTCCGGCAACTTGAACGGCACTATAGGCAGGAGGACGTTGATCATAACCCTTGTGAAAGATTTCTAACCCTTGCCTCACCTGTGCTTGAGTGATTTCACTAGCATTGGCCTGAGCAATAATTGTTCCTGTTATATCGTCTGTATCCGTCACCAGGCCCAATTGGATCACCCCTCGATAGGCTTTTTCTGTGGGTAAGTAGGGCAATAGTCGCGTTGCTGTCCCCAAAGCTATCGGTAAGACCCCAGTTGCCATTGGATCTAACGTTCCGCCATGACCAACCCGCTTAAGTCTAAACATCCGCCGCAGCTTTGCCACACAATCATGGGAGGTAAATCCCGCTGGTTTATTCAGATTCAGAAACCCTGATAGTTGCGGCCCATGCTTCATAAATTATTTAGCCCACTCAATTTCTTCCACATCTAAATCTATCTCTCAAGACCTGACTCTTGAATTTGTGGGCAATCCAATGATTTGCCAGTCCGCCATCGCCTTTGTTTTCCATCCCCATCTAGGCAAGGACAACGGCCAAAACCATTAGCAGCTAAACCTTTATCCCTGAACTCAGCTTATGCTAGAAGGGAGACCCTAGGTTTGTCAGCATCCCAGGCCTGGCTGTAGATAGTTGAGGATCCTCTCCCAACCCGTCAAGCTTGACAGTCGGATATGTTTCTCAGAGGTTGATTTATGGTGATGTCCACTACATCTGTCCCGGTAACGGTCTTGACTGGATATTTGGGGGCCGGCAAAACCACCTTACTGAACCGAATTTTGACCTACGAACATGGCAAGAAGGTGGCCGTGATTGTCAATGAGTTTGGGGAAGTTGGGATTGATCATCAACTGGTTGTCAATGCTGATGAAGAAATTTTTGAGATGAACAATGGCTGTATTTGCTGCACCGTCCGGGGCGATCTGATTCGGATTATTGGCAATCTGATGCGGCGGCGGGATAAATTTGACCATTTGGTGATTGAAACCACTGGCCTGGCGGATCCGGCTCCTGTGATTCAAACCTTTTTTATGGATGATGATGTTCGCTCTCAGGCCCAGTTAGATGCGGTCGTGACGGTGGTGGATACCAAACATATTGAGCACCATTGGGATGCGGATGAAGCTCTGGAACAGATTGGCTTTGCCGATATTATTTTGTTAAACAAAACCGATTTAGTCTCCCCAGAACAGTTGCTCAGACTGGAAGAACGAATTCGCGGGATGAATGCCCTGGCCAAAATTTACCGGACTCAAAATGCCGACATCTCTATGGATGCCATTCTGGGGGTGCAAGCCTTTGATTTAGACCGCGCCTTAGACGTTGATCCCAATTTCCTCCATGAAGCGGCCCATGAACATGATCAAACCGTGGGGTCGGTGGCGATTCGGGAATCGGGGGCAGTGGACGGGGAGAAACTCGATGGTTGGCTGAGTCACCTGTTGCAAACCCAAGGGGCAAATATTTTTCGGATGAAGGGGATTCTCAATTTGGCTGGGGAAGATCACCGCTTTGTCTTTCAAGGGGTACATATGTTGTTTGATGGTCGCGCCGACCGCCCTTGGAAATCCCCAGCGGAACGGAAAAATGAACTGGTCTTTATTGGCCGAAACTTAGATGCGGCGATGCTGACCCAAGGATTCCAGGCCTGCCTTCTCCCATGAGTAACTCTGCGCCCAAGTTTCAACCCGTATTTAGGGAGGAATTGAGTGATTATGTCACGGGCCTGGCCTGGTCATCGCGGGGGCTATTGGCAACCTGCTCGGCGGCGGGAGAGGTGGGAATTGCCGATGGTGAAGTCCTGACCCTGATTAAACAAGCCGATGGGTATTCCCTCAGTCAGGTGCTATTTTCGTCCGATGGGCAGTTTTTGGCGGCGGCGGGGCAAACGGGAGAGGTGTTCATTTGGCAAATTGTCGAGCATGGCTGCACCCCCGACAGCCTAACACCAAAGTTCAGAGATTCCGAGGCTCGGGCCACCCTGATCACAACTCTGCCCAACCCGGATACTTGGATCGATCACCTGGCCTGGCACCCAATCCGACCGGAACTGGCCATTGGCCTGGGGCATTATGTCCAAGTTTGGGAGGCTTCCACTCTTACCCCGATGACCACCCTAGATTTCGCCGCCTCATCAGTCCTGGGCCTGGCCTGGCATCCGACAGGGGCATACCTAGCGGTGGGAGGGTATCAAGGGATTCAGGTTTGGACTGCCGCAGATTGGGATCAAGACCCTGAGCATTTACCCCTAATGTCTGCCTGTGTGAACCTGGCCTGGTCAGGAAATGGCCAGTTTATGGCAGCGGCCAATATTGATCGCACCCTTTCCCTTTGGCAGTGGGGAGATATCAGCCCCTGGGAAATGCGCGGGTTTCCGGGAAAAGTTAAACAACTGGTTTGGTCGGATGCGCTTTCTGATGCGGGTACGCCTCTTTTAGCTTCTAGTTGTGCTGAAGGCATTGTGGTTTGGGAGAGGGATGAGGAGCTGGGGTGGGCCTCGAGGATTTTAGATCTGCATCAGCAGGCCGTGATCACCGTTGTCTTTCAACCCAACAGCTTACTCCTAGCCTCGGCCGGTTCAGAGGGCTGGATCCGTTTATGGGATCAGGCCCAGGAGCCGATTCAAATTCTGGAAGGGGCAAAAGCTGGTTTTAGTACCCTGGCCTGGAGTGGGGATGGCAGTCTCTTGGCGGCTGGGGGCCAGGTCGGGGAAGTTCTAGTTTGGCAAAGCGTTGAAAATATTTTGATAAACAATTAAATATCATCAGTAACCGCCAATGAATCAATCGCCAATTTCCGCAACATCTATCCCCGCCACCCAGGGGCAGACCATCTACCCAGAGCCTTATGCCTCTCTAGTTCAAGGGCGGTTGAAACGAAAATTAGGGGACTTTTTTGGACTGAAGAATTTTGGGGTGAATTTAACCGATTTGGCCCCCGGTGCCCAGTCCGCCCTGCTCCATCATCACTCCCAGCAGGATGAATTCATTTTTATTTTGGCAGGAACACCAACCCTAATTCTGGGTGATCGGGAACTTACCTTGGGGCCTGGGGATTGTTATGGGTTTCCGGCCGGCACTGGGATTGCCCATCAATTAGTCAACCCATCAGCAGAACCTGTCAGATACTTAGAGATTGGTGACCGCAGCCCCAACGATCAGGTTAACTATCCCAATGATGATCTCCAGGCCAGCTTAACCGATGGGCAATGGATAATTACTCACAAAGATGGCCAACTCTACTAATGAAGCTACCGATCAAGTCCATCCCCTAACCTAGCTCAGGACTCCCCATTCCATTGGCCAGCTTCAGTGATCAATTAACGTCCAACAGACATTTTTTTCAGCAGATCTACAAAGCCTTTGACTTCATCCCGGAACATAAAGCCAGCATAGGCTTCCATCCCATGTTCCCCCAAGTCCAGCCCCTCGATTTCTTCCTCTGGTGAGACGCGAATCCCAATGGTTTTGTCAATCAGGAACCAGGCCACTGTTGCAAAAATCACGGTAAACAAACCAACGGTGGCCACCCCAATAAACTGATGCCACAGCTGATCCGTACCACCGCCCAGTAATAAGCCCTTTGCCGGCCCAAGCCCCTCGGCATAGAGTTGACCAGGCCCGGCGGCAAACAGCCCGACACTCAAGGTTCCCCAAATCCCATTGACCAAATGCACTGAAACTGCACCAACCGGATCATCAATTCGCAGCTTATCCACGTAAACTACCGAGAACACAATAATGATTCCGGCCACAATCCCAATCAAAATGGCACTCTCAATACTGACAAAGGCACAGGGAGCCGTAATTGCCACCAGGCCAGCTAAAATCCCATTGATGATCATCGAAAGGTCAGGCTTGCCAAAATAAAGGGTAGAAACAACAGTCGCGGTAGCACCCCCAAAGGCTGCGGCCATGTTGGTTGTCACGGTGATATGGGCAATTGCCCCTGCATCTGCGGTCATGGTGGAGCCAGGGTTAAAGCCAAACCAACCCAACCAAAGAATTAAACAGCCCAAGGTGGCAATTGCGAAATTATGGCCGGGAATCGCCACTGCCCCACCATCTTCGGTATAACGTCCAATCCTTGGCCCCAGTAATGCCGCACCCATTAAGGCAGCCCAGCCCCCTACCGAGTGGACAACCGTAGAGCCAGCAAAGTCCCAAAAGCCCAATTTGGCCAGCCAGCCTCCACCCCAGATCCAGTGCCCACTAATGGGATAGGAAATACCCACCAGCAGCAAACTAAAGGCAAAAAAGGCATAGAACTTAATCCGCTCGGCCACGGCCCCGGAAACAATGGTTGCGGCTGTACCGGCGAACACCAGTTGAAAGAAAAACTTGGCCAGGAGGGGAGTTGCCGTCCAACTTAAGGCACTATAGACCCCTTTATAGGCATCCCCAGTGGCCGGACTATTGTCAGCCCCCATTAAAAAGAAGCCTGAATTACCCAGAAACTCGTTACCGTCTCCGAACATGATCGCAAAGCCAATGGCCCAAAAGGAAATCGAAGACAAGGCAAAGACAATTAAGTTTTTGGCCAACAGGTTAACGGCATTTTTGGGGCGACAGAATCCCGTCTCCAACATACAAAAGCCGGCATTCATAAAGAAGACCAGACAAGCCGTAAACAAAACCCAAATCGTATTTGCAGCTACCTGTAATGATTGCAGGCTCGTGGCGACTTCGTTTAAGTCCTTAGGAACCTCAACTCCTTGGGCTAAACCGGCCGTAGCCGACAACAGCAAAATCACCGCCCCTAGGCCGGCAAAGGTGCGTAATTTCGGGGGACGAGAAAGCCAGAGATTAAGTTGAGAGCGGCGGAGCAAAGGGCGGCGGCGGGACACAGGAATTTCCTCGGTTTTAGGGAAGGTTAGGGAATAAGAAAAATCGAAGCAGACATTTGCATCATCGGCAACTCGGGGCTGAATTTGGTGTATCAACCGTTACAGATTTTCGACCATTTTCCTAGCTTGATTTTTAGGTTAGGATAATGTCCCCCGAACCCCCCGCAGAAAAATAAAGCTACTGCCAATCAGACCGACAACGGCCCCCAACAGCAAGAGGATCAGTAACAACCCGGCCCCACCGAGAACCGAGCTAGCCAATAGCTGCCCCAAAAGCTTGAGCAGATCCCCCTGTTGCCCGAGCCACTGGAGGAGGGCTTGTTCCGTCAGACTAATGCCCCCCCAGGCCAAGAGTCCACCCAGGGTTCCCAGACCCGCCCCTTGGACTAAAAAGGGTAAATAAATCCAGCGGGGAGTGGCTCCCACCAGTTCCATAATTTCAATTTCTGGTTGGCGGACAACGGCTAATAACTGCATGACTGTTGCAATCACTGCCACGGCCGTAACAGCTAGAGCAATAACTAAAATTCCCCCCAACCGTTGGGCACTTTGACTGAGGGTTTGTAAGCTGGCCAAGGCTTTGTCAAGATATTGAACCGAGTTAATCCCCGGAATAGTTTTGACAGCGGCCGCTAATTGAGGTACCTCTTCGCCACGGGTGGCAATAATCTTAAACTCATCCACGAGGGGATTTTGGAGGAGGCCTTGGTTTTCGGCGGCGGTGGTGATGTCACTGGCCCCTAAGTCTTTTAAGAGTTCCTGCCAGGCCTGGTCTTTGCTAACTAAAATTACTTGAGCGGTGTTGGGCAGTTGTTCCAGTTGGGTTTGAATCGGTTCCGGGGCCTGGCCGGGTTCCAGATAGGCAGTAATCTCGAGACGACTCCCCAACTGTTGAAAGGCCGTATCAATCTGGCTGGCAATATTAAAGCCAAAACCAAACAGAAATAACAGCACCGCCACCGTCAAGACCGCCGCCCCGTTTAGCCAGCCCCCCCGCCATAGGCCCAACTGGGTTTCCCGTGCTAAATATCGGGCCCTGGTGAGGGTTTCTGATTGCTGGATCGGTGGTAATTGCTTAAGTCCCATCATGTCCTCTTTGAACGAGCACAGCTCTACGGTTGAATTAGGATGTCTCGATTGTTGACTGGACTTAATCGACCCGATTTAATCTGCCAGACTGGGGCCTGGGCCATTTCCACCAAGTGGGGATCATGGGTTGTCATCAGCACTGTTAAGCCCTTTTTGTTCAGTTGTTGGAGGATTTTCAAGACTTGGAGGGCATTATGGCGATCTAAATTACCCGTGGGTTCATCGGCTAATAAAATCCGCGGGTGGCCAACAATGGCTCGCGCAATACTGACTCGTTGCTGTTCCCCCCCCGACAAGGCATCTGGAAAACAATTCCCCCGATCTGCCAGGCCAACCAACGATAAGGCTGCCGGAACTCGCCGTTGAATTTCACTCCAGGCCAGGCCTCGGGCCGCCAACACAAACGCGACATTTTCAGCAATCGTTCGCCGTTCCAACAGTTTATAGTCTTGGAAAATCACTCCCACCTGTCGCCGTAAATAGGCCAGTGCCCGCCCCTGTAAGCGATTCACAGATTGACCTTGAACTAAAACTTGCCCCCGATCTGGCTGCTCGGCCCCATAAAACAGTTTCAAAAGGGTTGATTTCCCTGCTCCCGATGGCCCTGTTAAGAGGGTAAATGTCCCCGCTGCCAGTTGAAAGTCCACATTATGTAAGCAAAATCGTCCCGAGCGATAGCTTTTTGTGACTTGTTCGAGGTGCAAAATTGGGGCTGATTCAGGGGCTTGGGGGGCCTGGGGTTGTTGGGGCTTACTGGAGAATGGGGGGGAGAGGGAGGGCATAGTAACTAAACACCCAGGGGTAAAAGGGAAACGAGGGGGAAAGGCTGAGAAGATAGCTTAAATTTGGTGTACTCGTAAACGATGCCAAAGTCCCCGCAGGGCAAACTGAGGTAAGACTAACATCCGCCGCCAGCGCCAGGGTTCTTGATAGAGCCGATACAGCCATTCCAAGTGATGATCGAGGAAAAATTGGGGGGCACGAACTTTTTTGCCGGCCCAAATATCAAAACTACCGCCAACACCGACCCAAGTGGCCTGGGGAGCTAAATGACGATTCGCGGCAATCCAATATTCCTGGCGGGGAACTCCGAGGGCGACAAAAATAATATCCGGTTGGTTGGTCTGAATATGCTTTTTCAGTTCTGCTTCGGTTTCTTGGGTCTGATAGCCCGTATAAATGCCAACCACATTCAAATGGGGGTAGCGTTTTTGCCAATTCTTCGCAGCCTGGGCCGCCACGCCGGGAGCACTGCCATAGAAGAAGACTTTCAGGGGGGGATTTTGGGTTGCGGCAAACTTTAACAAACTTTCTGAGAGTTCAATCCCCGGTTGGCGATTGGCCTTGATGCCATAGAGACGGAGATAAAGAACAACCCCCGACCCATCCGGAACAATAAAACTAGCTTGCTTGATGACCTGCGCTAATTGGGGGACTTTTTCGGCCTGCATGATCATCTCGGCATTGAGCGTGACAACATGAAAGCCGTCTCCCTGATGGGCAGTCAACCAGGCCGGGTAATTGTCCAACAGATCTAAGGGATAGCCTAAAACAGAAACCCGCCGAGGTTGAGAGGAGCGAGTCGAAGGGGTGTCCACAGCGGTCAAGGTTAAAATCTCCTATAGAGCTTTGCTCGTTCGTAGAAGCGACCGAATTGTTGCATTCTGTTAAATCTTAGGGCTGGATGGAGAGCTACCGCAACATTACTTACCCGGATTCTGACTCAGCTATGCAACCCCAGGCCTGGGCTAGACTATCCAATATCCAAGGAAAAATGTATCACTCAATACTGGCTAGTAGCAGTTCTGATTTCTATATCTTCGAGCCAATTATTTCAATCAACCCTATGAGCAGTTGTGAGGTCAATCGTGGCAGAGTGGATCGTCAGTTTAATCGGACAGTTGGGTTACGTTGGCATTACACTCTTGATGTGTTTAGAAAACCTGTTTCCCCCAATCCCTTCTGAGTTGATTATGCCTTTAGCAGGGTTTGCAGTTTCTCAAGGGAAAATGAATCTTGGCCTGGTGATTTTTGCGGGTGTGGCTGGCACGATTTTAGGCGCGCTCCCCTGGTATTACTTGGGCTACAGGATGAAAGCGGATCGACTGCGGCGGTTCTTTGATCGCTATGGCAAATGGTTAGGGATTTCCGGCAAAGATATCGTCAAATCCCAACAATGGTTTCAACGCCATGGCAACAAGGCCGTTCTTTGGGGGCGGTTAATTCCGGGGGTGAGAACGTTAATTTCACTCCCAGCCGGGATTGCGGCCATGAATTTTGCTCAATTTGTCCTGTTTTCCTTAATTGGGATCGTGGCCTGGGTAACGATTTTGACCTATTTAGGCTTTAGTTTGGGCAAAGAATATCATCTCGTCAGTGATTACATGGATACGATTACAACGGTCGTTGGCATTGCCCTTCTGATCGGGATCATATTTTTCTTGGGAAAACGTTTTTTGCGGCGGCATCAGAGTCATTCTTAAAAATTACAGTGACGTTTAGACTCTCGTGGACATCAGATTTGGAGTTGTTGGGTGTTCCAGACTTCTCTCAGATGCTCATCATTAGGCTGGCTGAAGTTCTCCGATGAGTCCGAGGGAGCGAATTTGTTCATAGTCTGGTATCAATTCTTCCAGCCCTAAAAGCCCTTCTAGTTCGTATCCCTGGTTTGGCGTGATATGCCCATAGGTCACCGAGCAAAAGATTTCGCCCAACATGATCAAGCGAGACTGAACTGGAAAGTTGTTACTTAAGCCAATTTCAATCCGCTCTTTAATCTCTTTGGGTTAATTCCCCGCCCCTTGGGGCGCATGAGGTACAGCAGTCTATTAGGTTGCTGTTGAGCAAAGTCGAAAGTATTCTGTTTGAGCCTTTGCGAAGTGATACTCCGTCCGCTTGCGGCGGAGACGTTCATTGTTTTCAAAAATATCGTCCTGAGTCAATTTCTTTCCTCCTTAGTTGCTGAACACTACCATCTTGGAAAACCAGGGCAACTACCTGTATTATTTTCTTCTTGTCATGGTAAATTGCTTGATTTAATCCAGCATTCAGTAGCCCAATATCGGCATTTCTATTAACATGATACGCAATCCGTTGGGCTTGAGAGGCACCGTAAGAAAGACCGCGTTGGAAAGCACTTTGGATATTTGTTGCCTTGTCTGTTAACTCCTTAAACTCCCATTCTTCTCCATCCACAAGAGCATCAAATCGTCTCAGGCCATCTTCCCCCTGCTCATTCACCAACTCGACAACTCGACCTTGTCTAGCGAAAACCTGGGAGATAAACACCTCTGAAGCAAAGCTTTCGCCGCGATTATGCCCCTGATGCATCAGCACATAGCCCCCAGTTTGTTCATCGAAGTAGAATTTCTCGTACTCCAGGCCAGTGGCTTCATAATTGTTGGCGTTTTGGGTTGATGAAGTCCATCGGGATTTCTCTTGGATGGGTTCTCAAAGGTTGTTGTCGTTCCCAATGATCAAACTTGGCCTGATCTTCAGTATCACCTGTTGCCAAAGAGTGGGGTATTTTTGGGGCAACCTATCCCAGGTCTGGGGGCAAGGGCAGGAAGTTTGTAGGATAGCCATAGTGCCGCTGTTTTTCTGTCCCGTTTGCATCTGCCCATGTCTGCGTCTCTAGATTGGCAACGACTCCAAAAGGCCTTGGCCATCGAGGCGGATCGCGGCTTTGGAGATATGGTCGGGCGGGAATATCGGTTTAGTGAATATCTCTACCTACAACTTTCAACTCCAGAACGCCCTGAATTACCAAAACCTTTATCAGAACGCTGGCAGCGAGCCGCGGAGAATTTTGCCACCTATCCTGAGTTATCCATTCCCCAACGCCGACACCTAGTCGCTGAAACCCGCCGCTTAATTTACCAGGCCCAGCAGTCTCTCAATCCACCCCCTGTTAAAATTCAACAAACAAAGGTCTTAAATCAAGGACTCAATACCCTCTCCGGCCTGAATAAATGGGGAGTTGAGCGGCTGCAAAAATTAGGATTATTAACGATTCGAGATTTATTGTTCTACTATCCCCGTGACCACATTGACTATGCCCGCCAAGTCCCCATTCGAGAGTTAGTCCCCGGAGAAACTGTCACCCTAGTCGGAACTGTCCGCCGTTGCCAAGTCTTTACCAGTCCCCGCAATCAGAAGCTAACCATCCTCGAAATCGTCATTCAGGATCGCACTGGCCAACTCAAACTGAATCGCTTTTATGCCGGGACGCGGTTTACGAATCGGGGTTGGCAAGAACAACAAAAACGGCTTTATGCCCCGCAAACGATCATTGCCGCCTCGGGCCTGGTGAAAGGGGGAAAATATGGCCTAACCTTGGAGGATCCAGATATTGAAGTCCTGGATCAGGCCGGGGGGAATATTGAATCCTTGACCATTGGGCGGATAGTTCCCGTGTATCCCTTGACCGAAGGCGTATCCCCAGACTTAATTCGCAAATCGGTGCAGTTAGCTCTACCTTACACAGAAGAACTACCGGATCCGCTCCCCCTAGACTTGCGCCAGGCCCATGACTTAATTGATTTACCCACCGCATTAAAGCAAATTCACTTCCCCGATGATCACGAAACATTGAGTTTGGCCCGGCGGCGATTGGTGTTTGATGAGTTTTTCTATTTGCAATTGGGGCTTTTACGGCGGCGGCAACAACAACAGGCGGCACAAAAAAGTAATCCCCTTACACCCACCGGAGCCTTACTAGAGGAGTTTTATCAAGTCTTGCCGTTTCAGCTAACCCAGGCCCAGCAGCGGGTGGTTCAGGAAATTTTGCAGGATTTAGAGCAGCCGATCCCAATGAATCGTTTAGTCCAAGGGGATGTTGGTTCTGGGAAGACGGTGGTGGCGGTGATTGCCATGTTGGCGGCGATTCAGTCCGGGTATCAAACGGCCCTCATGGCTCCAACGGAAGTTTTGGCCGAACAGCATTATCAGAAGCTTTTGGCCTGGTTAACCCAACTCCATTTACCCGTGGAACTCCTGACTGGATCCACGAAAGCGGCCAAACGTCGTCAAATTCATAGTCACCTCCAGACTGGGGAATTAACGGTCTTAGTGGGAACCCATGCCCTGATCCAAGATGCAGTAGAGTTTAATCGCCTGGGCCTGGTAGTGATTGATGAACAACATCGGTTTGGGGTGGAACAACGGGCAAAATTGCAGCAAAAAGGCGTATTTCCCCATGTCCTGACCATGACCGCCACCCCAATTCCGCGCACCTTGGCCTTAACTTTGCATGGCGATTTAGATGTGAGTCAAATTGATGAACTTCCCCCCGGCCGGCAACCGATTCAAACCACCATTCTAGGTCGAGGCGAACGGCAACAGGCCTATGATTTAATTCGCCGAGAAGTGGCTCAGGGGCGGCAGGTTTATGTGGTCTTACCCCTAGTCGAAGAATCAGAAAAACTCGACTTAAAATCCGCCATTGAAGAACATCAACACTTGCAAACCGTGTTTCCTAATTTCACTGTGGGATTACTGCATGGGAAAATGTCATCGGTAGAGAAAGAAGCGGCAATTAATGAATTTCGCGATGGACATACTCAACTTTTGGTTGCCACAACGGTGGTTGAAGTTGGTGTTGATGTTCCCAATGCTACTGTCATGCTAATTGAACATGCAGAACGGTTTGGCCTGTCGCAACTGCATCAACTCCGGGGGCGGGTGGGGCGGGGTTCCCATCAATCCTTTTGTTTACTCTTGAATAGCTCAAAATCCGATCCGGCCCGGCAACGCTTAAATGTTTTGTCTCAATCTCAAGATGGTTTCTTTATTGCGGAAATGGATTTTAGACTCCGGGGGCCTGGGGAGGTGTTAGGTACGCGTCAGTCGGGATTGCCGGATTTTGCCTTGGCCAGCCTAGTGGAAGATCAAGATTGCTTAGAATTAGCTCGGACAGCGGCGGAATCCATCATCGCTAAGGATAAAACCCTCCAGGCCTGGCCGCTGTTGTTGGCAGAACTCGATACCCGACACCGACAGTTACTAGGCGGCACAATTTTGACTTAGTGAGGTCATCGGCTCAAGAGGAGTGAAAAACAATCAAGTGTAGGACAGAGTTTCTTCTCATACCGTTATCATGTCGCTGTAAGCCTTAGTAGAGTTTCGAGTTATGCTGGCACATCGGATTGAGGCGATTATTACTCAGGATAAAACGCTAACCTTAGAAAACTTACCATTTCACACTGGCGAACAAGTTGAGGTTATAATCTTAGCCCGAACCCGAAGAGACTCTGGACAAAACCGCTATCCTCTGCGTGGAAACCCAATTCAATACACTGATCCGACTGAACCTGTGGCACAAGGTGACTGGGAACTTACACAATGATTGTACTTGATACTCACATTTGGACTTACAATGAGCGTTTCTTGAAAGCCCCGTGTCTTTAGACCGGGGATGAAAAGGCTGACCTCTACGAACGAAGCAGAGCTTCTACGGCGACTTTAGTCGCAATTTGTTCTACTGTATTTACGCCAGTAAATTCAGCGTAAGATGCTCGTACTAGAAGCCAAGTTATACGGAAAAGAGCCGCAGTTTCAAGCCTTAGATGGGGCAATTCGGACTGCGATTTTTGTGCGTAATTCTTGTCTTCGGTACTGGATGGACAACAAGGGAACCACTCGCAACGACCTGTATAAATACTGCAAGGTGTTGTCGGACAATCCAGAGTTTCCGTGGGCAAAGAAGCTCAATTCTCAAGCCCGACAAGCCTCAGCGGAGAGAGCCTGGTCTGCTATTGCAAGGTTCTTTGATAACTGCAAGAAACAAGTTCCCGGCAAGAAAGGCTACCCGAAATTTAAGAAGCAACAAACCCGTGCTTCAGTGGAGTACAAAGTCACTGGATGGAAGCTATCTAGTGACCGCAAGAGTATTTGTTTCACTGACGGATTTGGGGCGGGTCAGTTCAAGCTCAAGGGAACCCGTGACTTGAATTTCTATCAGCTTGAGCAAATCAACCGAGTGCGAGTCGTACGGCGGTCAGATGGCTACTATGCACAGTTTCTAGTTAATGTAAAGCGTGTGATTGACCGAGAACCGACCAAGAAAACGGTGGGTATTGATGTGGGTTTAGCCTATTTCTATACCGATTCTGATGGGAACACGGTTGAGAATCCGAGGTACTTGCGGAAGTCGGAAAAGCGGCTCAAACGGGCGCAACGCCGAGTCAGCAAGAAAGTCAAAGGTTCAAAAAACAGACGGAAAGCCATCAACCGTTTGGGACGAAAACACTTGAAAGTTCAACGCCAGCGTAAAGATTTTGCAGTTAAGGCTACGAGATGCGTGGTGATGTCTAACGACTTCGTGGCGATGGAACACTTGCAAGTGCGGAACATGGTCAAGAATCGTCATCTCGCTAAATCCATCAGTGATGCGGCATGGGGCGAGTTTCGCCGATGGGTTGAGTATTTTGGTCAGGTGTTTGGCGTGGTCACGGTTGCTGTACCGCCTCAGTACACCAGTCAGGAATGCTCGAACTGCGGGGCGATGGGGTGAAAAAGTCATTGTCAACTCGGACGCACGTTTGTCCCAAATGTGGGCATATTCAAGACCGAGATGAAAACGCTGCCATCAACATCTTGAAAAAAGGCTTGAGTACGGTAGGGCATACCGGAATTAACGCTTGGGGAGAGAACAACCTCTGTTTGGGTCAGGCAACTGGTTCAGATAAGTTGACTCGGTGAACCAAGAATCCCCGTCACTTTAGTGCGGGGAGTGTCAAGTGGATGCATGGGGATAAAAAGCTGACTGGTAAATATAATGAGTACATTCGAGAACAAGAAGTACATGGCTTGGGAATCAGTGCAATTTCTTGTTAGGACGTTTTTTATGGCGTTGACCTAATTACAAGTGTTGGTGGACGATAAGTGTTGGCGGTGGGGAGCGTGAAGATGTCTACTTCCCCTAGTAACTTACGGCCAAGCCCTTAGGCAAGTTACAATTCATTGCCATATATGCCATATATAGCAGTCCGTCTTCATTTGTGAGAATGACTGATCATCAGAAGCCTTGGTAAAGAATCCCCCCTCGTTAAACCTAGGATAAAACCAAAACTTTGCAGGGATAGATAATTCTGGGTTATTCTCACGAATCATTACTGTTTACCATGACAATTTTAAATTTATAAAAATAAAGTAATCACTTTTTAGCAAATTTAGTCTTTCACTATAAAACTCACTTTCAATGAAGACTAAGATGACCTAAACCGGCAAACGCGGGGCTTGGCGGGCAATCACAATTAAATAGTCGCTGGCCTGGAGGAGATGTTCTGGTGGTGGATTTATCAGGGTTTGCTTCCCTTTGATACCATTGAGGGTTTCAACGGCAATCAAGAGGGCATCATAGCGAAATTTCAGATATTCATGGGCTTGCCAAAAAGTCGCTTGCATTAAGTCCTTGGGCACATTCAGACGATAAATTTGATTCCCAACTTGTACCGTTAATAGCTCAGAAATCACATTCATGCCCCCCAAGTTGCGAACTGCGCTACTAATTAAATGCCCAGTCATTTCATCGGCAACGACAATATCTTCAACACCAGCAATTTGCAGTTGAACATTATTGTTACGGTCAAGCAGTTGGGCACAGGTGTAGATGCCAGGTTTGAGTTTTTCAATCGTTAAGGCAGCCAGAACGGTGCGGGCATCTCGATCCTGATCACTGCGGGGTAAAGAAAAATCGGCCAGCAGAATGGCTCGCGAGGCGTGATGTATCTCTACTTTTTCTAGAACATCAATTCTGGTGTAATCGCCACTATAGAAAAAAATATGGTTTTGATTGATATGTCGCAACTCCAGTTCTGGAAGTTCAGAGAGTTCGGCAACAATCACAATCGGACAAAGATACATATCAGGATCGGACTGGAGTTCTTGGAGCACCAAAGGTAAACTGCGATTCCAGCCACAAATAATAATATGCTCCCTGAGTTCGTCTAAATCCATACTTTTCAGTCCCACTCCTGATTGAAAACGTCTGACAATGACCGCAGAAACAATCCCCGTAAAAACTGCAAAGAGAGTTAAGCCCCCTAAAATTACAATAACTGTCACAAACCGCCCAGCCCTGGTTCGTGCATCCCCCCCAATCGGTTCCGCTGAAATGAGTGAAAAAAAGCTCCACCACAACGAGTCCTCAATGGAGGCAAAATCTTGATTCTTCTGGCCTTCTAGCATAAAGATCGCCAGGCCCCCCGCCACAATAATTAGAGCCGTTAACAGGAGCGCGGTAATCTGCAAACGGTAAGTTGCTGCAGCCCAAGGGGAAAATTGATTCAGATTGCGGTTAATTAGGGTAGCGGCCCGCGGCAAGCGTAAAAGGGGCAGCAGTTGCCAGAGGCCCAGGCCTGGGGGAATTGGTAAAATTGCGATTAAGTCTAACCAGTAATGGCGGAAAAAGCGTTGTTTCTTGCGGGCGATGAGGTAGCGCGTCACCAGTTCAGCAATAAATGTCAGGCGAATAACTAGCTCAAGAATCACAAACGGGGCCATGGGCTGACCTTGCCTGCTAATCACGACTTGATAAACGACCAAGATAGCTGTGATTAAAATTAAAGCCACCAAAGCCAATTCAGTCCGGGGGGCGTGGATGAGTCGGTCTAAGCGAGCCAAGAGTGATTTCGATACCATTGACACCTGAACATTCCCCCCAAGCCATCGCGTTCTTCAGACTAAATTAAGGATTGAAACACCTTGAAAAGGATTTAAAACTAAAAGGTCTTGATCTCCTGTGACTAAATATTTTGCTCGACCATTGACAGCTAACTCCAGGTATTTATTATCTTTAATATCTCGACCTACATAGGTTGTAAATTGATCCTCTAAAATCAGTTCAACCGTTTGTGAGAGGTCTAAAAGAAAGGTTTGGCGTTCCTCAGTTGTAATGTAGCGATTAAATTTGGACGAGATAATACGGTTTCCAATTCAAGCCATGTAGCTGGGGAAACAAGTATAACTCCTTGATTCTGTGCCTTTTTAAGAGCTAATGAGAAAAATACCTGATCAAGTTGAGACATCAAACATCCAAAAGTCCGAGCCGTATTTCCTATGCATCGCAGCTTACCTAGTTCATGTTCTACCTATGGGTTAATCTTTCTGGAAAATGATATTCAACCCAAGATTTACAGGGTATTCTCGAATCCTAGGACTGGATAGAGCTAACCTGAGAATCATCTGTTGGACGCGAATTCGCGTCGTTTTCTGGGTTTAAAATAGCCGATGTCAGAGAATAGCCTAATAATTATTCTAAAATTATTTATTTGCAAACATTTCGGGATGTGAAGCCCTGCCCCAATTCATTGCCAAGCCCCATTGCCCCTTGAGATACTAAGAAGTCGTGCCAGGACTATCCTGTGAGTCACCCGCTCTACGTTGCCTTTATTTGGCATCAACACCAACCCCTCTACAAAAGCCGGATTAGTGGGCGTTACCTCTTGCCTTGGGTCAGACTCCATGGAACTAAAGATTACCTAGATCTGATTCTGATTCTCTCCCGTTATCCGAAGTTGCATCAAACGGTTAATTTAGTGCCGTCTTTGATTCTGCAAATTCAGGATTATGTGGCTGGAACGGCTTTAGACCCCTACTTGACCGCCGCCCTTACCCCAGAGGAAAATCTGAGCGAACAGCAACGCTGGTTTATCATTGAGCATTTTTTTGATGCCCACCAGCGGACAATGATTACCCCCCATCCCCGCTATGATGAACTCTATCAACAACGGCAAACGAATGGCCCGGTTTGGTGTTGGGAGCATTGGACTCCTCAGGATTACAGTGACTTATTAGCGTGGCATAATCTGGCCTGGATTGACCCCCTGTTTTGGGATGAGCCAGAAATTGCCCAGTGGTTTGCCCAAGGTCAGCACTTCAGCCTCAGTGATCGCCAACGGATTATTGCGAAACAACGGCAAATCTTGAGCGAGATCATCCCCCAACACAAAAAAATGCAATTGGCGGGGCAGATTGAAATTACTACAACTCCCTACACCCATCCAATTTTGCCCCTTTTAGCGGATACCCAGGCCGGTCGGGTTGCCGTGCCCCAAATGGCCTTACCCCAGGCCCGGTTTCAATATCCCGAAGATGTCCGGCGGCATTTAAGTCGGGCCGTCCATTTCTATAAACAAACCTTTGACTGTAAACCTCGTGGCCTCTGGCCCTCTGAGCAATCCGTTAGTCCGGCAATTTTACCCATGGTGGCTGAACATGGCTTTAATTGGCTCTGTTCCGATGAAGCGGTCTTGGGTTGGACAAAACATCACTTTTTCCATCGGGATGAAGCCGGAAATGTGATTGCCCCGGAGGTTCTCTATCAGCCCTATCGCCTCGAAACCGAGTCCGGTGACTTAGCCATTGTCTTTCGGGATCATCGCCTCTCGGATTTGATTGGCTTCACTTATAGTTCGATGGAGCCGGATGTGGCTGCCCAGGATTTAATTAAACATCTAGATGCCATTGCCACCAAACTGAAGGCAAATCAAGGGGATGATGGCACAACCTTAGAGCAACCTTGGCTAGTGACGATTGCCTTGGACGGGGAAAATTGTTGGGAGTTCTATCGGGAAGATGGCTTACCCTTTTTAGAGGCCCTTTATTCCCGGCTCAATGCCCGCCAAGACATTAAATTAGTCACCGTCAGTGAATACCTGAACCAATTTTCCCCCCGTGAAACCATTCCTGTCCAGGCCCTCCACAGTGGTTCTTGGATTGATGGCAACTTTACCACCTGGATTGGGGAGCCGATTAAAAACAAGGCCTGGAATCTCCTCAAAGCCGCCCGTGATACCTTGGCCCAGCACCCAGAAGCCACCGAAAAAACTAACCCTGGGGCCTGGGAAGCCCTCTATGCTGCTGAAGGTTCCGACTGGTTTTGGTGGTTTGGGGAAGGTCATTCCTCAAATCAGGATGCCATGTTTGACCAACTGTTTCGGGAGCATTTAGCCGCCCTTTACCAGGCCCTCGATGAACCCATTCCTGATATTCTCCGCCATCCCCTGGAGCAACATACCCCCACTGCCGACTATCCGCCCCAAGGTTTTATCCATCCCGTGATTGATGGGTATGGCAATGAGCAGGATTGGAACCATGCCGGCCGAATTAGTGTCGGGGGCGCGCGTGGGACTATGCACCGGAGTGGCCCCGTGCAACGACTTTGGTATGGGGTGGATCACCTGAATTTTTATCTTCGCTTTGATCTCCAAGCCGGACAAACCTTGGGAGCGGGGGACTGCCAAGAACTGCATTTCCTCTGGTTTTATCCCCACCAAACCATGCACAACAGCCCCATTCCCTTGGCAGATTTACCGAACCAGGCTCCCCTCAATTATCTTTTCCACCATCATGTTTGCTTGAATTTAGGGACTGGCAAAACTATTTTTCAAGAAGCCATGCCCAATTCCCAATGGCAATCCCAGGCCCATAGCATTACCTATGCCCTGGAAAGCTGCTTAGAGGTGGCTGTCCCCTGGCAAAATCTCCCCAACATTCATCCCGATTGGCAGTTACAGTTGGTGGTTCTCCTTGCAAATCAGGGAACTTATCGCGAATATTTTCCAGAGCATCACCTAATTCCCTTGACCGTACCTTAAGCTCACCGATTTACACACAGGTGGGAACGGATTGCAGACGTTCAGAGACAGATGCTGAAACTGGCTCCGATTGAGGGGCGGCGACTAAGGTAATCAGCGTCACTTCCGGGGGACAGTTCCATCGCCCTGGCCAATAGGAACCCAGGCCCCGATTCACATAGAGCCAATTTGCCCCTACCTGATGTAAGCCCTCAGCCCATTGCCAATATTGCACCGTCCGCTCACTTCCCTTGGTCATAGCACTAAAGGTGGGCCGCCAAAGCTTTGGGAGTTTTTTTCTTAACGGTTTTAACCAGGCTACCAGCGGCCCCAGCTTGGGAATGACCACTTGCCCCCCGTGAGTATGCCCAGAGAGTTGTAAATCCACCCGCCAGTTTTGTAAGACCTTGGCACTATCAGGATTATGGGAAAGGACAAGCCGCGGCAAGTCTGGCGGTAACTCATCTAAGAGCAAACCTGGATTAAACTGAAAACTCCAAAAATCCCGTAACCCCACCACTGCCAGGCCAGGCCCCAAGGGATAGGCAATTTTATCCCATAGGACTTGGATGCCAACATTTTCGAGGGCCTGGGTGACAATTGCTTGCGATTCAGGGTAATACACATCATGGTTGCCCAAACAGGCGTAAATCCCCAAGCGGGCCTGTAACTGGTGCAAATGGTGGCTAAGTTCATGGATCGGATCTGGATTATCCGTCACATAGTCCCCAGTTAGACAAATTAAATCTGGCTCGGCCTGGTTGATAACTGCAAGGGTGGCTTGGAGAAACTGACTCGATAGGCTTTCCCCATCAAAATGTAAGTCCGAGAGTTGGGCAATGGTCACTCCTGCCCAGGCCTGGGGCAAATTTTTAACTGGGACTATCAGACGTTCAACACTCAATCCAGCTGGCCTAATCCCAATCATCCTTACTCCTCCACACCCAAAAAACCTGAGGTTTCAAAACGCTGCCCATCCCCAACAAGAACTAAGAATCACAACCAAGCAGCCTGCAAATTGACTTGCTCCCAATATCCCCCCAATCTAGGCCATTCCAGGTTAGGAGCAGCTTAAGGAATACGGGCCAATGTGTTAAGGATAAACAGCGACACAAGATTATCTGAGGATTTATGAAGCTCGCCCCGTGGGTTGGGTTAATGACCAGCGATAATCTACGCCCCAGCCGATTTGTTCACATTCATGCTCAAGATTTTTCTGAACAGCAAAAGCTTTCCGTAACTGAATGATAATCTGCTGAACTTGGGTATAGCTGGGGCTGCCGGGGGGCAAACTGGGAAGAGACTGTTGTTCTAAAAGCTGGAGTAATAATTCATAGTGGATGTGGGAAGGCAAGGGAATTGTCGGCGTAGTTGAAGATGGTGGATGCACAGTCTTGAGAACTCCCAACAGCATTAGCCTCATTATAGGAACTGACCCATTTGATGCTCAATTAAAGTGTTCCTAACCCTAGCCATGTCCATGACGGCTGCTTTGGGCCAAATGAGACCTCTTAATCTGGCTGAGATTTCGGTAATCCCAAGCCATAGCGGGAGGCAGATCTCGCTTTACCGGCCGCGGCCCAGGCCTGGAGATGCTGGACTTGTTCAGAGGCGGTGCGGGCCAGGGGAACCATTTCACTCGCGGCGGTCAAAATATCTTCAGTGGTGAAGTCCCGTTCCTGACTAAAGCCAATGTGCATCGCCTCAATAATACATTGCTCAATTTCCGCACCGGAAAAATCAGGGGTTTCATAGGCCAGGCGGCGCAGGTCATAGTTGCGAATAGTTTGGGGCCGTAGTCGGGTCAGATGGACGTGGAAAATGGCTTCTCGTTCTTCACTGGTGGGTAGGCCAACAAAGAAAATCTCATCAAAGCGACCTTTCCGCAATAGTTCCGGGGGGAGGGCCTGGATATTATTGGCAGTGGCAACCACAAAGACTGGGGATGTTTTCTCCGCCATCCAAGTAATAAAAGTGCCAAAGACCCGACTACTCGTACCCGCATCCCCCCGCCCATCTACGCCCATAAAGGCCTTATCAATTTCGTCAATCCAAAGAACACAGGGAGCTAAGGCTTCAGCAATTTGGATCATTTGACGGGTGCGAGATTCCGATTCTCCCACCAGGCCCGCAAACAATCGCCCCACATCCAAGCGCAACAGGGGTAACTGCCATTGGTGAGCAATCACTTTCGCGGTTAAGGACTTACCTGTACCTTGAATCCCCACCAGCAGTAATCCCCGCGGATAGGGAAGACCATATTGCCGGGCCCGTTCTGAAAAAGAGCCACCCCGCCGCAACAGCCAATCCTTCAGATTTTCCAGGCCGCCAATATCTGCCAAGGTTTCTGTGGCTGGGGAATAGTCCAAAATTTGAGTCTGCTGGAGAATTTGCCGCTTTTCTGCCAGAACTAGATCCACATCCTCCAGACTGAGGGCATTATTTTTAGCAATGGCCTGGCCCAAGACACGGCGAATTCGTTCCAGGGTTAACCCCTGACAAGCCCGGACTAGAGCACCCAGGCCCTTTTCTGGGATGGTTTGCCCGAGTTGCTGCCAAAGATGACGGATTTCGGTTTCAATTTCACTGGCCTGGGGCAAGGGAAACTCCACCACCGTGATCGCATCGGCCAAGTCGGCGGGAATGTTGACATTTGGAGAAATAATCAGGATTGTTTTCGGTTGGGCTTTCAAGAGTCGGGCTAGGTTCCGCAGTTTCCGAGAAATGGCCACATCCTCTAAAAATCGCTGAAAATCCCGTAAGACCAAAATGGCCGTAGCAGCAGTGGGGAGCTTTTCAACAAATTCCAAGGCCTGGAGTGGATTCCGTTTACCAAAGCCCACATCATTGGGATTACCTTGATAGCCCTCAACAAAGTCCCAAATATAGACAGCCCGTTGGGGTTGCAGATCCTTGAGAATGGCTTCTAAGCGTTCTTCTTCTCCCGTGGGGATAAACAGGAGAGGGTATCTGGCCCGTAAAAGTAAATCCAAATCCGCTCGAAATCCCATCTGTATCCCATCCCTCGCCCTAAGGCTCTAACTGTTGCTTTAAGGCGGCCAAACTAGCCCAGCGATGATCCACTCGCTCTGATAGTTCAGTTGAGTCGGATTGTCCATGAGTTGGCGAGAGTTCCACATCCAGGCCCCGACAATCCACCTGACAAATTTGGGGATGGGGCAAACTTAAACATAGCTGCTGATAGAGCCAATCTTGGGGATCAAACTCCCCTTGGGCCGGTAAACGTTCTAATAAATCCAGTTCTTGGCTACCCGTTTCGATCCCTGCGTCTAAGTCATCCAATTCCAACCAAATTAACTCCTCCACCTGGCACAAAATTCGCTGGTTATACTGCTGCAGACACCGATCACAGGTCAGGTTAATGATGGTTTTAGCCTCAGTGGCGACCCGTAAGTAGGAACCCTGATGTTGCACCGTGATCCAGCCTTGAATCGGGGTTAAACTGACAAACTCATCCAAAATGAACTTAAAGTCCTGTCGCCAGGTTTGCTGGGGGAGCTTGGTTAAGCCCGGAATCGAGAGGGGAGCCAGTGCCATGATTGTATTCTCCTCAGTCTCCTTGATCCCTATCTCCCTGACTAACCTTGTAACGCATGCATATCCATCAACAAACTCAGACATTGTTTAGCATTCATCGTCGAGGGATCAAACAACGCACCGGAGCAGTACTTCATCCGAATGTCCCGGATTGTGGCGGGTTCGTTAATGTCCCACTGAATCAGACGCATTGACCATTTCGTGAAAGCCCGGCAATCAATCGGCCCAAATTCTACTAATTCTGGATCCGTATGGCGGGGATCATTCAAGATACGGGCATAGGTTTCACTAATTTGTTTCCGATCACCTTCCAAGGCCTGGACAAAGCGATTATTCCCAAAGCAAAGAATCCCGGTGATCCCATCCCGCTCATTATTGACTTCTGACTTGGCCATAATGTCCCGCAAATCTGGATAGGCTAAGTCGGGCCGCCCGGTACTTAAATACAACAGCCGATGCAAGCTCATCCCCCACCTTCCTTTATCCTGCTGATGGTTGTCCTTTTCTAGTTTTGCACGTTGCTGGCCGGGTCTGTAGGTATGTTGCCCACCATGAAAATTTGTAAGTCTCGAGTTACGGAAATGACTTCCAGGCCAGAGACCCCTGCTAAATTTGAGCCGTTAAGCCATTCTGGATTTCGCTGACTTTTTTCTAAATAACTCAATCAGTGACGAGGCTTAACCCCCTGCAATGGCTGGAACGATACTGACTTCATCGCCATCTTGGAGGGGAGTTTGGGGGCCATCCAGGAAGCGAATATCCTCGTTGTTGACGTAGAAGTTGATAAACCGCCGCAGTTGCCCGGATTCATCACAGAGCCGCCCTTTAATCCCTGGACAGTCCTCCTCAAGGGAATCTAGTAATTCACTAATGGAAGTGGCCTGACACTCAAGGGTGGCCTGGTCGCGGGTGAGTTTTTGCAGGGGGGTGGGAATTAAAACTTTGATAGACATTCTGACTTATGACCTCAATTCAAGCAGTGACTCAGTAAATCAAGCAAACTAGACTAAAACCGGCTGCCACTCTAACCGCTCGAGAGTCCGAGACCGCTCCAAAGCCCGTTCAAAGGCATCCAGTTTCGGCTCAATGGTCAGGGGTTCGCCAATATACCCTTGCACCGCTTCTTGGGTTTTCAGGCCATTACCGGTGATGTAAACTACGGTTTTTTCCTCTGGATCAATTTTACCCGCTTCCACCAGTTTTTTGAGCACAGCAATGGTAGTGCCGCCCGCAGTTTCCGTAAAAATCCCCTCAGTTTCGGCCAAGAGCTTAATCCCGGCAACAATTTCATCATCATTAACGGATTCAATATTTCCGTTGGTTTTGCGGGCAATATCGAGGGCATAGACTCCATCGGCCGGGTTACCAATGGCAATGGATTTGGCAATGGTGCTGGGTTTAACCGGATTGATAAAGTCCCGTCCTTCACTAAAGGCAGAAGCAATCGGGGAACATCCCAAGGCCTGGGCCCCACTACAGCGCACGGCTTTATCGGCCACTAAACCGACTTCAATAAATTCCCGGAAGCCTTTATAAATCTTGGTAAATAGGGAGCCAGATGCCAGGGGAGCCACAATGTGATCCGGTAATTCCCAGCCCAACTGCTCAATCACTTCATAGCCAAGGGTTTTGGAGCCTTCCGAATAGTAGGGCCGCAAATTGATGTTAACGAACCCCCAACCGTGGGTATTGGCCACCTCAGAACAGAGGCGATTCACCTGATCATAGTTGCCATTTACCGCCATCACCGTTGGCCCATAGATCAAAGTGCCCAAGACTTTGCCCGCTTCCAGATCTGAGGGAATAAACACACAGCAATCCAGGCCCGCCCGCGCTGCAATTGCCGCTGTTGAATTTGCCAAATTTCCGGTACTGGCACAGGAGACCGTGGTAAAGCCTAATTCTTGGGCCCGAGTCAGTGCCACCGACACTACCCGATCCTTAAAGCTCAAGGTGGGCATATTCACCGCGTCATTTTTAATGTAGAGATGCTTCAGACCTAATTGCCGTGCCAAGCGATTCGCCTTTAACAGGGGGGTCATGCCCGTGCCCACATCAATGGGTGTATTGGTTTCCACGGGTAAAAAGCTGCGATACCGCCAAATGGAGTTCGGCCCGGCTTCAATGGTTTGACGGGTGATGGTTTTAGCTAGTTGACTGAGGTCGTATTTGACTTCCAAAGGGCCAAAGCAATATTCACAAACATGGATGGCCTGGGCTTCGTACTCGGCTCCACATTCCTTACATTTAAGTCCAGTGAAGTTGGCTTGGCGGCTGGGGGCGGTGATGGTTGCAGTCATAGGTGCGAGAAGCTCTCCTCCAAGATTCCCCTGATGCTAACACCAGGCCAAAAACGTTGTCAAACATACCCGATAAAAATAGTCGGGATTAGATATTTGCGTCAAGGGCTTGATCCCCGATGGAGGTTATAGATTCTTAGTCAGGGGCAGGCCATTGAGGGGCAGAATGGAGTCGAGTTGGCCATTAACTTGCAGTTTGACCTTTTTCGAGACTCGCAGTAGGGAGAGGGGGTCTTGCCAAAGGGGGAAAATTTGCTTGACGCGGGCCAAGGTGGAGGCATCGGGGCAATTGATCCGTAGCGTTCCCCAGGCCCGCGAGATTTGACAATGCATTAAGGGCTGAAGCTGGAGTAAATCCGTTGGGGATTCCCGATAGTAATCAAAAATGAGTTGACAGAGTTGTGACGTGATTGGCATAGACTCGACCCACGGCTTGATTCCCGACTAATTTTATTGAACGTCAGAAGCTTAGGGTAATGGTCAATCCTGCAAAAAGACTTAATAGGTCGATGGATTTTTCCTAATGATCTCAAATGGCTGAAATCCAGACCTGGAGAAAGTTACATCGGCTTTGATACTGCCTCAGAGCTTAACTTGGAATTGGTTTTCTCAATGTTCCGTAATGGTTTTTCGTGATTCTTTACATTTTTCTGTTTTCTTGAATTGGCAAACATGGCCTGATGTATAGCTTTTCAGGCTCAGTTTTGCGGGTGCTTGGGTGAGGGTATTAACTTTTCGATTCTTACTACTTGTGCCAGGCCAGGCCCGAGAACCAAAAATCTGGGACATCAACGTTGGAACTACCAAATCCGCATCCAAGGACTCCCAATATAAACCATACCCAGAGGGAGAAATTTCAACTTCAGCTAATTGTTCGGAAGTCGCCCCTTGTAGACCCTGGAGTAAATGAACCGGAAAAGAAGCCCTCACCCCCGTCTTGAGTTCAATTTCAATCGTTTTATCAACCGGATTAAACCAGGCCCGCTTTGCCCGTGGCTCTCTTTTTTCCAGAACTTCATCCATTTTTCGGGCATGATCAATTTGCTGTTGGATATCTAGGGCAATTGTGAAAGAGTCACTAGTCATGAAGCATTATTACATGACACCTACAGTTTCCTGCACAGACTGAAGAAACTCAATTACATCTTGAATAACTGAAGCTTTACGCAAAACTTTAATATCTTCATTTGTGAGGTTATCAACCAATTGAGATTGATTTTGAAAATTTTTAGATTTTGAAATTAATTTTTCTAAAGTTTGCTTAGGCTGGTAGGCTGCCGATCTAAGTATGTCTTCAGAGAGCGGATACCCCAGTAGACGGGAAAGCAGGGAAGTATCTTGGAAAAAAATGATTTCGAGAGTAGGAACAGCCAATACTACTTTGACTGGCGTATTCACAGCAATATTTCCAACAAGTTCTTCAGTATCTTTTAATCGTTGCTCAACTTGCTCAGGGACAGTTGTGTCCGCCTCTGCCACGATCAGCACAGGGGACTGTCGGCGCGCAACCAAAGAACGAGCTAAGGACTTAACAGCAGAGAATCCGCCCGCTGCAACAATTTCAGCATTACTAACTAATTCTTCTGGAAGAAGACGCTGCAATAATTGTGCGTCGTGTGCCCCTTCACAGACAATATATGTCGTCATGGAATACCTCGCTCTCGTACATCATAGTCAGGTAGGCCATCTTCTACGCAAACGCGATATTTAAGAAGAAGCAGTTCGCAAATTGATTCTTGCTCTAAGGCATATCTTAGCTCTTCTCCACTCCAAAGTAGAATCGTCTGAGGCAATGAAAAATAGGAGAGATGGCGGGCTGGATCAGTAAATCCTGTCCGGCTGAAGACTAAACCAAGCGTACTTGCAGGACGACGCAAAAGTTGATTGCGAAGTTTAGCGATTGGCGTAATGTCAACATTGACCTTATCGGCAAAGTCTTTGCTCTCGACTAAGCAGGATAAGCCTGAACAGTAAATTACACCATCAATTTGTTCAACCTCTTCGCCAAATAATCTGACGCTGAACGGATACTTGACATCTGCTCCATCAAGCTGAAAGGCTCGCAGAACCAAGTATTCAAAAGCTTTTCCTGAGTCCCATTCTGGGGTGCAGCGATTTTCAATGCTCTCCCAAAGCGATCGCAAACCTTGCCATTGCAGAGATTGAATTATTGCTTTATATTTTGCTGCTACAGTCAATTCCAATCCTCCAAGCACTGGCTTGCGAGTTTCCTGACCTAGTTTGCAACGTTATCCCATATGTCAAGTTTTTGTCTAGGTTCCTTGTAGAGATTAAAGGCAGGAAATTTCCGCCTCACCCAGGCCAATGTATTCTACCGACTGATCTAATTCAGCCAGGCCCCGGAACCAAAAACCTGAGACATCAACGCCGGAACTGCTAAATCCGCATCCAAGGATTCCCAATGTAAGCCATAACCAGAGGGAGAAACTTCAACTTCAGCTAATTGTGTGGGTATAGCGTCATGTAGGCCCTATAAATCCTTAAAGCAACCAATTATCCAAACTTAAACTGGGTACACGTTCAAATTCACGAGTGTTTGCTGTGACAAGGGTTAAGTCAAGGGCTAGGGCATGAGCAGCAATTAGTAAATCATTCGGCCCGATGGGAGTTCCTGCTTGTTCTAAATAAGTACGAATTGCAGCATAGTGCTCATCTACAGGTAGTTCTAAGGACAGCACTGGCAAGACTTCAAGAATGTATTCGAGTTGCTGGTCTAGACGAGATGAACCACTCTTAACCACTCCAAAACGAAGTTCACAGGCCACAATGATGCTCGTACAAACGCTGTCTTCTCCAACTGCTGCAATATGCTGGAAAACCTGACCTTGAGGATGCCTGAGCAAATCTGACAGGATGTTCGTATCCAGGAGGTACTGATAGCTCATTTGGGCTTACTAAAGTGTGATGTCATCCAGAGGGAGTAGGGCCTCATCTATGTCAGGAAAATGATCTGTAATGTCTGGCAACGAAGTTAGTAAGGAAAGTAGGGAGCTAGAAGGAATGGGTTCAATGATTAAGCGATGACCTTCTTTCCGCAACAAAACCTCTGTACCTGATAGGGCAAGTTCCTGGGGAATGGTGAGGACTTGATCTTGTCCACTTGTTAGTAGGGAAGCATGACGTGAGTTTTGCATGAGGAGGCTCCTTGTTCTTAGAATCATCAGATCAGTTCTCTCTAATTCTGCCAGGCCAGGCCCTAGAACCAAAAATTTGAAACATCAACCCTGCATTACGAAATCAACAGCGACCTGCCAGTTATTGATGAGCCTCCATATACGCTCGGAGTAATTGATTAATCTGGGTTTGATAGCCCCGGCCTTGTGACTTAAACCACTCCAGAACATCATGATCAATGCGGAGTGTCACTTGAGCCTTGGCTTTTGTAGCAGGTAAACCCCGCCGCACAATCGCTTTAGCAAACATTTCGGGTGTAATCTCTGGACAATCAGATAAATCAATTTCTTCATCGTTCATTGCATCCAGTCGTTGCCAATCAGTTTGAGAGTTGCTCGAAGTAGGTTTGTTGTTCATATTTGGTTGCCTTTCTTGCGGAAATAATACGGATGCAATCTTCACTTTCGGTGTGGACAACAGCAATAACTCGCCCTAGCAACAAGCCGAATGTAACAAAACGCTGCTCTCCATAGCTGTAACGATCATCCTCAACTGTGAGAATATCGCCATCAAACACGACTGGAACATCAATAAAATCTATTCCATGCTTACGAAGATTAGTAAGGCGTTTTGCTTCATCCCATTGATAGTCCATAACCGAACGACTGCTATATTGGTCAATTGTAGTTACAAATTGTCGTTACGGCATTGAATTTAAGCAATTTCTATTGTGAATTTATAGACTTCCTGCCTGAGTGGGCGTTTAGAGGCTGAAATAATTTTCCCGTTCTCTCTAATTCCACCATCCAGGCCCCGGAACCAAAAATCTGAGACATCAACGCCGGAACCGCCAAATCTGCATCCAAGGATTCCCAATGTAAGCCATAGCCAGAGGGAGAGATTTCAACCTCAGCTAACTGTTCGGAAGTCGCACCTTGTAAACCTTGGAGCAAATGAACCGGAAAAGAAGCCCTCACCCCCGTCTTGAGTTCAATTTTAATCGTGTTATCAACCGGATTAAACCAGGCCCGCTTTGCCCGTGGCTCACTTTTTTCCAGAACTTCATCCACTTTTCGAGCATGATCAATTTGCTGTTGGATATCTGAGGCAACTGGGATAGGCTCACAGGTGAAAAAGTCGGAGTAATTACTACTCATAACTTAGTCTCCAATTCTTCTATGAGTAGCAATATTTTAAACTCTGGGAATTATGTTTTTATACAACTGATAGTAATTGTATTTTCAGCTTTTTTGTCGAATAAGTTGAGAAATTATATTTCCTCTTAGAATTCTGCTGCTCCTATCATTACTAGCTTGTAAAGCAGACTTGTAATATCTTACAGCATCCCCATAATCACTAGTTTGCCCAGAAGCAACTAGCTCCACAGAAGCATAAAACCTATCAAGGTTCGCACGCAGAATTGTCACATCTAAATTTAGTAAATCTTTAAAGATAGCTCTATGTATTTCAACAAATAAGGTGTAAAAATCTGCTTTTTTATATATCCTTGAAGAGTTGTCAAAATTCAATCTGTCAATAAATGATAAAACCGTATTAAATTCATCTAATAAGTGTTCACTATCAGGAAACTCTTCATTGTATTTGTCTAAATAAAATTCAAGTTCATTGTCACGATTAAAATATGTACTTATAACCGTAATGATCAAGCCCAGGCAATACTTGACATCATTCATTCTCTTAATATCACCGGCAGTAAATATTCTATGTTCATCAAAAAAATCCAACATTGAGACCTTCTCTGCAAAAGCCTTTAGCTCTCCACCAAAGCGAGCATTGTGAAGCTCCATGGCATTCAACCCGTAACTAGCAGAGTTAATGCGCTTAAAGACCTCTTTGATGTCGTCTAGTGGCATATTGCCCATATCTCGAACGACTACTTTGTATTCTAAGAACTCAATTTGCCGATCTTCTTCCAAGTCTGAATATGACGGAATGCTATTTCCAAGTTTGATATCAGGAGATCCTTTGAAGTATTGGTATAGAGTCGTAATTCTCTGTTGCCCATCAACCAAAACTTCCGCACCTTCACCAGTTTTAGGATCTACCTTGCCAGCAGCTATATATATTTCTGGGAAAGGGTATCCTTCAAGTACAGTTCTGATAAATTCAACTTTATCTTTATTTGTCCAGACTAATCTACGCTGAAAGTCAGGTTGAGGAATAAGAGTCGAGTTTCCGATTGCAGTTAGTAAAACTCTAAGTCGTCTATTTGAAGCTGATGTATCCATTAGCTAACCTCTTGAATACACTGGTCTATACATATCATTTGATATTGCTGAAGAAAGAAGTGTGAATAATATAATCCTGCCCTAATCTTATACGGGCCATACTTATTGCTGCTTGTTAGGTCATTAAAAAATTCCACCATTCCTTTGAAAATTTAAAGTATTCACTGGAAGGTAGTTTATCTGGACGAATCCAACCTTCCGAAAGGTACTGAAAAAAGTGCCTGGATTTTGGCCAATCTGCCTTACTTTTCTTGAATAGAAAAACATCTTCCCAAACTTTTTCAAATAAAGTCCTAGAGACAACTGCTAGATCAATATCTGAGTCATCATTGAATAAACCAAATCTTCGATCTCGCTTGAGGCTGAACCCTAACTTTCCTGAGCCAACTAAAATTACATCACTAAAGTCTACAGAGAATTTTTCGCAAACCTCTTCACGAAGTTTGTAATGTTGATCATGGTTGAGAGCGTAACTCGTACCACCAAGTACATACTTTCGGTACACTTGGAGACTATTCAGAATATGAAGGTCTTGCTGAAACTCTTCTATCATCTCTAAACATTTTCAAATATTTACGAAATATTGTATGACTACCTATTTGTTGCGCTAGATATTTTACCCAAAAGGGGTGTTAAGACATTCAAGCTAAAAATCAAGTTTCTATCCGAACTTATTATAAGGACTGAAAAAATTTCCACCTAATACCCTGTATATGGAAATCAGCTGGAAACTTCACCTTCATAAGTGCGAGATGAGACTAGCGTCTGGCCAGTTTTTTACTCACCTTCCGCAGACGAATTGATTGGGGTGTAATTTCCACTAACTCATCCGGGCCAATGTATTCCAACGCCCGCTCTAAGCTCATGTCAATCGGGGCCTGCAACTGCACCAATTCATCCCCTGTCGAAGAACGGAAGTTAGTCAACTGTTTGGCTTTGCAGACATTCAATTCCAAATCTTGGGGCCGGTTGTGTTCCCCGACAATCATGCCTTTATAAACTTTGGTTCCGGGAACAATAAAAAATACGCCCCGATCTTCGGCATTTTTCATCGCATAAAAGGTGCTGACTCCCTCTTCAAAGGCAATCAACACCCCATTGCGTCGCGCCGAAATGTCTCCAGCCAAGGGCCGATAGTCCAAGAAGCTGTGGTTCATGATTCCGTCACCCCGAGTTTGGCGCATAAATTCCCCCCGAAACCCGACCAGGCCCCGCGCTGGAATCACAAACTCTAATTGGGTGCGACCATTTCCGCCCACCTGCATATCCTGCATTTCCCCCCGGCGTTGGCCCAAGCGTTCAATACAACCCCCCACCGCTTCTTCCGGCACATCTAAAACTAGGCACTCAAACGGTTCACAGGGTTGGCCACTCACTTCCCGATAAATCACCTGAGGCTGAGACACTTGGAATTCATAGCCTTCCCGCCGCATCGTTTCAATCAAAATTCCCAGGTGCAATTCACCCCGGCCTGAGACCGCAAACCGATCCGGAGAGTCGGTTTCTTCAATCCGCAACGCCACGTTGGTTTCCAATTCCCGATAGAGCCGATCCCGCAACTGCCGCGAGGTAACAAATTGCCCTTCTTGGCCGGCAAAGGGGGAATCATTGACCGCAAACGTCATTTGTAAGGTCGGTTCATCCACTTTGATCAGGGGCAGGGCCTGGGGTTCGTTGGGACAGGTGATGGTTTCGCCAATGTTGGCATCTGCAAATCCGGCCACGGCCACAATGTGCCCCGCTGAGGCGGTTTGCAATTCGACCCGTTTTAAGCCGTCAAAGCCCAAGAGTTTGGAAATTTTGCTTTTGACAATTTTGCCGCCATCCTGCACCAGCGCGGCCTGTTGTCCCATGGTGATCGTGCCGTTGTGGATTTTGCCAATCACGATCCGACCCAAATATTCGGAGTAATCCAAAGTGGTGACTTGCAACTGGAGCGGTTTATTGGGATCGCCCACGGGCGGGGACACATGGTGCAAAATTGCATTGAACAGGGGCTGCATATTATCGCTGTCGTCTTCCAGCTTGTCCTTGGCAAACCCGGCTAACCCCGAAGCAAACAAATAGGGAAATTCACACTGGTCATCATCAGCCCCCAGTTCTAAAAACAAATCCAAGACCTTATCAATCGCTTTGTACGGCTCGGCCTGGGGACGATCAATTTTGTTGACGACGACAATCGGGCGCAACCCTTTTTCTAAGGCTTTTTTCAAGACAAATCGAGTTTGGGGCATTGGCCCTTCGTTGGCATCGACAATCAGGAGACAGCCTTCGACCATCCCTAAAACTCGCTCCACTTCACCGCCAAAATCCGCGTGGCCGGGGGTATCGACAATATTGATCAGGGTGTCTTTGTAGCGCACCGCCGTGTTTTTGGCCAGAATCGTAATCCCCCGTTCCCGCTCCAGGTCGTTGGAGTCCATCACACAATCGGGAATGTCTTCTCCCTCACGAAATGTCCCGGACTGACGCAACAAGGCATCAACAAGTGTAGTTTTACCGTGATCAACGTGGGCAATGATCGCAACATTCCGAATGGGCAGACTCATAAAAGTATCAAAAACTGTGAGTAGGTGAGAGTGAGGGCCGGATAGCCAGAGATTGAGAAATCCGCAACGATTAGCCACAAACCTTTACAATCTTACACCATAGCTTCTCCCTTCGCTGAACAATAACTTGGGACGGAGAAGTAGGCAGTAATAGCTTAGGCAAAAAGTCAAGACGCTGTGGCTATGCTCCTTGAAAGTTCTTGAGCCAGGCTTAAAATTCATTGAGATAGGGAAGGACTGACAGGAAAGCCAGCCAAATTTATCAAGTTATCTTTAACTGGTTGAATCTGAGAGATGAGATTTCTGATTTTGGATACAACTAAATAATATCCAGAATACCGATGATTGAAAGTCCTAGATGGATGGCTTCTTGTCGGCCCAAACGTTTATCAACGAGCAGATTATCTGCCGGTAACGCAAGGAATAAACTTATAAAGCTTGCTTCTTGGGTATCAAATTTTGATTTATTCTGAGGCGGTTTGGCAGCCCTTTTATCGAGGGAGTCAGGTCTATTCAGTCGTATGGAGAACGTTGTTTTTAGGATTGACGAGATGTAGAAGTTTTTGTTTGATTTGGGTGTCGTAAACATTCCACTTCAGCTTGGCATATTCGGGATTAGCATTGAGGCCCGCCAAAAAGCCCACCGGAATTTCAAACCCACCGGCCTGGGAACGTCCCCCGCCAAAGAAACGACCCTGACTATCTTGGCCAAAGGCTTCTTTAATAAATTCATCGGGATCTAGGGTAATTTTAGTTGTCCGCAAGGAACCCACGATTAACTCCACTTCTTCATCTTCGTCATGCACCAGGCCATAGACTACGGCGGTATGAACATTCTCCTCAGTCACGAGGAAGTCGGCAGCTTGGGGAATGGCATCCCGGTCTTCGTAGCGTAGATAGCCCACACCCGCAATCAGAAAGTTATTGTGAATCGAGCGATTTTTTAAGGATCGTTCAATCACATCCATGACCTGCTTGGAACGATGGGATAGTAATACCGTATTTAGCAATTGGCAATCACAAAACTTGCTCAAATAGGCAGCGGCGAGAAAATCTTCTTCGCGGGCCTGTTTTAAACAATCGGTATCTGAGCGCAATCCATGCATTAAAGCGGTGGCACATTTGACATGGTCGGTTTTACTACTATCCAGTTGCAGTAGCCCGGCCTGGAGGTATTGGGTCAGGATGGTGGCGGTGGCTCGAATATTGGGACGAATATCCGTAAATTCAGCCGTGAGGTTGTCCTGGAGGGCATGGTGATCAATGATGGCAATGGCGGGTAGGTTAGCTTGTTTGGCAATGGCTAAAAGTTGACTGGTAGTGCCTTGGTTATCCACCAAAATGTAGCCTTGATAGATACTAATGTCCCGTTGATCCTTACCCTTGGCCTGGGGATTCCAGCGAATCAGAGGCAAGTTGGTTAAGCGAACTAGCGTGATATTTTCCTGATGGCTTAAGGCTCCGGCATAGGCAATGTCACATTGAATCTCATACTTTTCGGCAATCATCCGCAAGGCCCAGGCCGAGGAGAGGGCATCGGGGTCAGGAAAGTCTTGGAGAATGATCAGTAACCGTGACTGCCGATGATGCTCTAAAACTTGCTTTAAGGCTTCAATTCGCTGGTCTGTGGGGCGTTCAATGGGGCGAACTGGGGTCGGGGTGGGGGGAAGACCGTTACCATTAACCGTTATCGTCCCGTTGCCATGACCGTGGGTTAGGGTCGGTTGGTTAACGTCCGGTGGACTGACTGGAGTGGATAGGATTACATCTGATTCGATTAGGTCTGAGACATCCAAGGTGCTGCTTTGCATGGTTAATTATTGTAGGCAAAAAATAATGAAATAGCAATCATGCCCGAAAAATAGCCTAATTAAAGATGAGGTTATCATTGTCCCACTAAATCTGAGCCGGGCCGACCCCCAATGCTGATCTTCGCAGATATTTTTTAATTTGACATCCTCTTTCCCCATGTCCCCTTTTTTATTACGCCGTTTTCCCCCCCAGGCCTGGGGCCAATTCCTTTTAATCCTGCTCCTTTGTTGGCCGAGTTATTCCGTTTGGGCCGCTCCCACCACGACTCCGATGATTCAAACCATTAAAGGCAGCCGCGATGCAAATTTCCAACAGTGGGTTAAGCAACTGGCCCAGGCCCAGGTGATTTATTTAGGCGAAACCCACGACCGCCCCGCCGACCATCAGGCCCAAATGGAGATTATCCAAGCTCTATTGCAAAAAAAGCCAGGGATTGCTCTCGGCCTGGAGATGTTTCAGCGGCCCTTCCAAGGGGTTTTGGATCGCTATCTGGCCGGTCAACTCACCGAGGTACAACTTCAGGAGGAGAGTGAGTATGCCCAACGCTGGGGATTTCCCTGGTCATCTTACGCCCCCGTTTTACGCTTGGCCAAAGAACATCAACTCCCTGTGCTGGCCTTGAACACCCCCACAGAAATCACCCGCCAAGTGGCCCGGAATGGGCTGGAGAGCTTAATTTCTACCGATTTTACCTATATTCCCCCCTTAGAGGCGATTGATCTGACGAACCAGGCCTATCGTCAACGCCTGGCCGAGATTTTCCAGGCCCACCACCAAGGCCAAAGCCACAGTTTGGATTTAGATCGCTTTTTCCAGGCCCAAGTCCTTTGGGATGAGACGATGGCAGCGGTGATTGCCGATTACGTTAAACAACATCCAGAGAAAACCCTGATCGTTTTGGTTGGCCAAGGACATTTGCATTACGGTGATGGGATTCCGCAGCGGGTACAACGGCGACTAGCGACTATGGCTCAATTTCGACAAGTGACGGTACTACTAAATCCTGATCCGGGCCTGGCCTGGCAATCTCCCACGGATCAACCCATTGCGGATGTGCTTTGGTATTCCCAGTGATAACTCCCGATAATTGTCTCCATCGAGTAAACAGAACTCAGATCGCGACCTGGCCTGGAAAAAGTGGACAGAGAAGTTAAGTGGAGCTTCCTGCCGATTACGCTAAAGGAAGAGTTGAAACGATAAGCTCATCAGGAACAAAGTCTTCCCACTCTAACTGATTCAAATGAGTCACAAGGTCATCGTATTCATCAGTGGATAACCAAGCCTCAATCTTAATGGGGTGCTTAGTCTGTCCTGCTTTTGTAGCCCTTTCCACAGCCACGTCAGCTAGATAATTAGCACGCTCAAGAGGATACTCAGGGACTGTAGTTGACATCGTTACTTCACCCTCGGAAAACTAACCCGACCATTGGGACGAATCGCAACAACAGGGCTACCAGGCAAGCTCAACCAGACAAACCAAGTACCAGATTGAGGATAAAAAGTGTCTCGGAAAATAATGTCAATGGCCTGGTAGGCTTCAAATACTAGCAACTGAGAATCAGTAGGACTCAAACCAAACCCTTTCTAACCATATCTAAAAAGCTTGAGATTTGCAAATTATAGTCATTTCGCGAGGGAATGAAACACAAAAATATTAGAAACCTTTACAACTGGTATCTTAGAATATCTCTGTTTTGGCAGAAATGACTGTATTAGGTTGAGTCTAAGGAGCCACATCTGAGTGCAAAAAGTCACGGGTAATCTTGACAATCCGCCCGGCCGCTTGCCCATCCCCAAAGGGGTTAATTGTATTGGCCATTGCCCCATAGGCCTGTGAATTGCTCAAAAGTTCGGCCGCAGTCGCTTGGATGATTTCTGGATTAGTCCCCACGAGTTTGGCGGTTCCGGCTGAGACAGCTTCTGGGCGTTCCGTAGTTTCCCGCAGGACTAAAACAGGTTTTCCGAGGCTGGGGGCTTCTTCTTGGAGACCGCCGGAATCTGTAAGGAGTAAATAACAGCGTTGAATGGCTGCGACCAGTTGGGTATAGTCCAATGGCTCCGTCAGGAAAACGCGGGGATGATCACCAAGGGCCGCTTGCAGGGGTTCCCGGACAGTCGGATTACGATGCAGGGGTAGCAACAGAGCCGTGTCGGGAAAGTTTTCCAGAATGCCTAAAAATCCGGCTGCAATATCTGTCAAGGGCGCGCCCCAATTTTCCCGCCGATGAACAGTGGCCAAAATAACTCGATGGTTTTCCCAGGCCAGGCCTGGAATGGGGCAATCAGGATTTTTCCCGGCCACCTGCAAGAGAGCATCAATCACCGTATTTCCCGTATGATGAATCGCTCCTGTCACCCCCGATTTCTGGAGATTTTCGACCGCCAGGCCGGTGGGGGCAAAATGTAGCTGGGCTAATTGGGAAATTAAGCGGCGATTAGCTTCCTCTGGGTAGGGATTGAACAGATTATCAGTCCGTAAACCCGCCTCAACATGGCCAACCGGAATTTGCTGATAAAAAGCAGCTAGGGTCGCAGCAAAGGCCGTTGTCGTATCCCCTTGGACAATCACCAGTTTGGGTTGATGCTCTTGATACAGCTTTTCCAGGCCCTGCAAGCTGCGACAGGTAATTTCCGTCAAGGTTTGTTTTGGCTGCATGATCTCTAAGTCCTGGTCAGCGGCCAAGTTAAACAACCCCATTACCTGCTCGACCATTTCCCGATGTTGCCCCGTCAACACAACTTGGGTTCTAAAGTCGGGTTGTTGACGAAAGGCTTGAATCACTGGAGCCAGCTTAATTGCTTCCGGCCGAGTTCCCAAGGTAATACAAATTGGAATGGTTGACATGGATAGTTTCTGTTGAGGCAGCCGTAACGGGGTCAGAGATTAGAGTCACACCAGGCCAGTTTAACGTGATTACTCCCCATCCCCCGCACCACTCCCTAGGGCAATCAATCATGACGATAAGCCCTTTGATGCGGTCAGTCAGTCCCGCTGGAGAATGGCTGTAGTATAGTGGGGATATTAAAGCCTAAATACAAACAAATCTTTCCCTCAAAGCTGTCACCTGCCGACCTGACACCCCAGAATTACAATCCATTCACATCCTAAAAACCCTATGACTACTGAAACTGTAACCAAACCGGCAACCCAACCCCAAAAGGGAATTCTGATGACAGATTCTGCCCTTGCCCATGTCCTCGAATTACGGGCCAAACAGGGACGGGATTTATGTTTACGAGTGGGAGTCCGTGGGGGGGGATGCTCAGGGATGTCCTATACGATGGATTTTGAAGACCCCAGCAATATCCGTCCCGATGATGAAGTCTATGACTACGATGGCTTCCAAGTCGTCTCGGATCCCAAAAGTATGCTCTACATCTATGGCCTGGTGCTGGATTACAGTAATGCGTTGATTGGGGGTGGGTTCAAGTTTACCAATCCCAATGCCAGTCAAACCTGTGGTTGTGGGACATCCTTTGCCACTTAATGAGTCAATAAAGGGTATATCAAGTAAATCAAGGCTCACAAAACAGTTGCCAAGGCCTGTTCAATGGTTTCGATATATTCAGCTACGCCATATAAGCGGTAGGCAATTTGGTCAATCTCATGGCGAATTTCTAGTTGTCTTAGGCTAATTGCTTCAATATCTGAGCGGCCAACACTTTGATTCACTCGCTTTTCAAGAAGATCTAAAATGCGTAAATTATTAAACCGATCCAGATCAAAATAAGGGAGTTTAATTACATTCAGGACGCTATGAATCAAATTTTCTGAGGTTGAGGATAATTTTTGTTTGCGCCGAAATGTAGAATCAAATTCTGTTAAATAAATTAATTGAGCCAAAAGATACCGTCTCAAGTGGGTGTTAGAAATTTTAACTTGCAATAACTCTACCCAATTACGATTACCGTCACGCCAGTCTTCCTCATCAGTTACCTCAGCCCAAATTATCAATCCATCTGCTTTGGGATCAACTCGAAACTTTAATAAATACCCTTCTTGATTGGGAATTGGACTTGACCAGGCCAGATCAGAAACATAATCCCCAAGCAAATCAAAGTATAAATTTAATGGTTTTTCTTGATGGGGAAGCGCAGTAGATTGGGCATGATAAGCCATAAGAATTTGATAGCGATCTTGCCAGGCCTGATGGGCTTCTCGACCTAGACGAACTAAGGCTTGATAGTTAGGGTTATTATCTGGATCTGAGATGACTGGAATTGGCAGATCACCGACTTGATTTTCAAAATATTCAAACATCCCCTGGCCTGTTAATTTACCAATACCCCCCAAGCAGCGGTAACGAAACTGAATGACTTTAGAATTTAGTAATGAGCATAAATAAAATAGATCATTTAGTGAAGCACCCTCTTCCTTGATAAATGCAGCCACATCACTCTTAAATCCAATCGTTCCATATTCATCAACAAAAAACTTATTTGAACTACACCGACGTGGAAATATTATTTTTGCGTCTCTCATGCCATATCTGGGACGATGCAAGTGATACCAATTATAATGGCTAGTAACATTCTTAAAAACATCTCGATTTTCTAGTTCTACTTTGTGCGAATTAAGATACTTTTTTATGGACTTTGGTAAATCATCCCAATCTGTTTGGTGAGTATAGTAAAGTATCTGGGTTTGGAGTTTTTGGCAACCATAACAATCAATTAAAGATCCGGCAACGCGATCTAACAAGAAATCCTTTGGAAATCTGTCTTGAAATTCTCCTTCAAAAATAGAGTCCCGGCCTGATGTAATCCCTTCAGTATAGCTGACTAGATTCGATTCTCTAATTTTTACTCCATGTTCATCTATGAGTCTAAAAATATGAATGTAAGGAGATATTTCCCAGCGAGCATTAGATAATTGAGATTGAGAAATATTTGTTTTTACAACAATACTAGAGGGTAATAAGTCAATAGGACGATCAAGTAGTTGCTTGGCTTGATTTAAGTTCAAAATGTTTAAGCTATTTACAAAATGACTAGACTCAGGCAGTAATTTCTGAATTTCAAGAATACAAGTCGCGATCCCTGCATTAAATACTTTGTTTCCAAGGAAATCTATGATACTGATGATTTTGGTATGAGTTCTTAAAAAATCTCGTAATCGTTCGGATTTATCACCTTGGATAAACGCACGGGAAACAATAAAACTAAGATAGCCATCAGATCTGAGTAATTCAAAGCCCCAGCGAATAAAGTAAAATAAAATGTCAGTCTTGTCTGTGTAAATATCACTATAAGCAAATCGTAACCAATCTAACTCCAACGCCCCTCGTCCAAAAGTTGCATCCACATTAAAATAGGGCGGGTTTCCAATCACCACCATAAATCCTTGCTCACTCTCAGGGCGGTGGCAGTCAAAGATATGGGGAAATTCTACAGGCCAGTTAAAGGGTCGCTTAATCACCACATCGCCAAGAGCAGTTTCGAGGCTAACTAAGTCTGTTTTTAATCGAGATAATTCATTCACCGTCCAATTGGGAAGATGCTGTTCAACCCATCGTTCGTAAATAGCGGTCGCAAGCTGGCCTGGACGGATAAACTCACGGATTTTAGCTAATTCTTCTGGGTTTGCGTCTCGTTTTTTAATAACTTTTACGGCTGACTGAATACTGGCATCACTGGCAAAGAAATAAGCTAAAACCGGGTTAATTTCAGCGTTAATATTGTCAATAATTTTCTCCAAATCTTGGGCGGCTTGATTACGTTGGGCATCGGATTGATTTGGATCGCGGGCAATATTGGCTAAATCCCTGGCCTGGTTTAAGTCTGATTCAAACGGCTCTAAGCTAACAGGTGCATGAATTAAACTATCTCCAACTCGAATATTTAAAGTTAAAGCGGGTAAACGCGAATAAATTGATCCATTACGTCTGCCATATTCCCCAGGCCTGGCTCGTAATAAACGTGTCCACAAGGATAATTTTGCCAATAATACCGCTTGTGGGTCTCGATCAACGCCATGCAAAACCTTTACTAAAATCAGTTCTTCAGGATTAACTAGCGGTTGTGGAATTGCATGATTAAATAAATCAAAGTTATCAGGAAGAGAAACAGTAGTACAGGCCTGGTTGTAACGTTTTAATTCGCCTAGTAAATAATCAAAAGCTCCTAACAAAAATGATCCCGAACCACAGGCCGGATCAATGACTGTAATCTCTAACACTTCACTAGCGACTGTATAGGCTAATTCAAACTCCTTAGTCTGTAAATGCTCAATGGCCTGGTCAATTTTTAGTTTAACTAGGGGCTGAAGAGTTTGATAAACAATTCTACGAACAATATAGTCAGGCGTATAAAAGATTCCTTCCCGTTTGCGAGTCTGTTGATTCTCTAGAACTTTCACTAAATCATCTACTAGAATTAACTCATGGGCCAAAAATTGCTCATAGGCAGTTCCGAGAATATCCTGCGTCA
Organism: Pseudocalidococcus azoricus BACA0444; assembly: GCF_031729055.1. Lineage (NCBI taxonomy): Bacteria > Bacillati > Cyanobacteriota > Cyanophyceae > Acaryochloridales > Thermosynechococcaceae > Pseudocalidococcus > Pseudocalidococcus azoricus. The sequence continues at coordinate 191,920 of NZ_JAVMIP010000004.1, forward strand.
GAGTCGTGAAGTCATAATTGTAAAGTGATCGATAATCAGTCAATGTTCCTGTAATCTGCCATAACCTTCCTTCTCTGGGGATCGCATTCAAAACAATAATGGGTTCTAAATAATCAATTTCGATAAAAAGTTCATCAATCCATGACCGTTGAAACAATTCAGTGTTGTAACCCACCCAGGTATTATAAAAAGCTCGCCTTAAGTCTTCAATAAACGGTAAGTCTGGAAAGGTTTGCTGCCAGTTATGATAAACCCGTCCCAAATAGTTAAAAGGCATTTCTCGACTAAATGCTTCTAGAAGGCGAATCAACAAAAACCGATTCAAAATGACCTGAGCTGCTTCTCGTACTTTTTCTAGACCCAGATTTGGTTGTGACTGTCTAATGCCATTGGCTAAAATCACCCGCCATACTTTCAAATCGGCTAAGAATCTGGCCCCCAGTTCTGCTCGTGTTTTCTCTGTGTAAAAAGCCTCTAATCGCTCTGCCCGCAAACTTTCCCGACTGAGACAAGCATAGAAACGCCGTACTAATTCTGGATCCTGTTGCAAATCAGCCAGCGTGAACGTCCAAAATGGCTCTCGATCTTGCAGACGCAAAACAGACCACTCGCGAAAATTAGTCAAAATAATCCATAAAACTGGCTCATCTCGGTCAATATCTAAGCTGTAATTGCGTAAATACTCTAAAACCTGTTGCTGATTCTTTGCCCAAATGTTGGTGTCTTTAATACTTTTCGCTTCCAGCATCAACTTGGGGGGGTGTCTCTTCTCAGGCAAAAGTAAATAATCAACCCAAGTCGCTGTTCCCAATAGACTGCGAATCGTTCCTTCCAATGTGCGATAGGGGGGAGTGTAACCTAAAGCATCTAAAACTGGCTCGATTAGGCGATCTTTCGTAGTCTCTTCCGGTTTTCCCAGACCTCGAGTGGCGATCAGTTCAGTGGCTATATCACACAGGGCTGCAACCGTATCAGAAAATTTCTCTAGAGACATCTAGTTTGGGGTAAGTGATGTTACGCTATACTCTGGCCAATCTCTACTTTAACCAGTTTTATCTGTCTTTATGGTGCAAAATCTTCCCCGGCCCCTAACTGGCACATTTCCCGCTACCGCCCCGGCCGCCTACCCCGTGTTTTATCGCACCTATAGTCGCCGAAATGAAGAAGGAACGAGGGAAAGCTGGCTAGAAGTTTCTCAGCGTACCTTGGCGGGTTTACAAGAATTAGGCAAATTGACCGATGCCGAGGTGGCCCTAATCGCCCAAATGCAACAGGAACTCAAGGCCTTAACCTCCGGGCGTTGGCTTTGGGTCGGTGGCACAGATTGGGTCAAAAAACCGGAAAACTTCTCGGGCGGCTATAACTGCACCAGTACCAACGTGATTGATTGGCGGGCCTTTGGCCTGATGATGGATTTGGCGATGCAGGGCTGTGGGACTGGGGCTGTTCTCGAAGACAAATATATTCAGCAACTCCCGGCCATTCGGAATCCGATCACCGTGGCAGTCATCGGCGACATTGGCAACACTCCCGCAGCCGAACGCCATGAACTGACCCAGGTTGAAATCAATGGCAATCAAGTCAATGTCAAAGTCGGAGATAGTCGCCAAGGCTGGGTCAAGTCCTATCAAACCCTTTTAGAAACCTCCACAGATCCGCAATTTACCGGCCTGGTTCATTTTGTTGTGGATATTTCTGATATTCGGCCGACGGGGGAATCCCTGAAGGGTTTTGGTGGTGTGGCCAATCCCGTAAAACTCCCGGAGATGTATCAACGCTGTGCCAATATCCTCAACAAAGCAGTCGGGCGGCAACTCAATTCTGTGGAGTGTTGTTTGCTAATTGATGAAGCGGCGGTGGTTGTCGTAGCCGGTAATGTACGGCGGTGTTTACCGGAAGATGCCCTCGTCCATACCAGCAAGGGTTTAGTGCCGATTAAAGACGTGCAAATTGGCGATTTTGTCCAAACACCTCTGGGTTTTCGGCCAGTCACAAACAAATTTGAGCAGGGTGAACAAGACGTTTACGAAATTGAGACCAACGCCACCCCGGCCCGCGCCACCCTCAATCATCGGATTGCCACCTTGGCTAATGCAACCGGAGACGTGGCCTGGAAGTTTGTTTCAGCCTTGCAAGAAAATGATCGGCTGCTGCATAATACGCAAGTCTTGCCAGGGACAGTCACCCATCTACCACCCGATTTCACCGAGTCCCGCCCCCAAAACAGCCGCAATGCCAGCGAGATTACAATTCCTGAGCTAACGCCAGACATAGCCTGGTTAATTGGTTTCACCCACGGCGATGGCTATGTCAGCTTGGGCCGGAATAAACATGACAAACCCTTTGGGGCGATTTCTTGGGCCTATAACAGTCTGGATTCTCAACTGGCTGAACAAATCCATGCCAAAATCAACCGTGCTCTAGCTCTCTTTGGAGTCCAGGCCAGCCAGCAGCAAATTGAAGGCGAAAACACCCTCCGCTCGCGGGTCACCTCCATTCGCTTAACCGAATATTTCCATCGCCACATTAAACAACCGAAACAGCCGTTACGAGTCCCTAATTTTATCTTGCAAGGAACTGTTGATATCCGCTGTGCCTACTTGGCCGGATTAATGGATAGTGATGGTGCTGCCCAATGCCGGCCGCCCTATTTGCTAACAACGGTGTATCGTGAGTTTGCCCGAGAAGTGGGAGTGCTGCTTTCAAGTTTGGGAATTGCCGCCCGGATGAGCCTGACAAAGCCACAAGCAGAAAATTGGCAACCGAAATATAACCTCAAACTCCCGGCCCTCAAGGCCCGCTATAACAGTTTGATTGCGACCCATTCCCTCAAGGGTGAAATTCGCCAAGGGTTAAAAACTCACGGCTATACGATTCCTGGGGCGATGATGCGGCAGACCTATACCTACAGCCAAATGCGCGGCATGGGGTTTGAAGGCAGCCGGACAACAGATGCTAACTATGAAACCTATGTCGCTCAAGCCGATATTAGCCTCGATATTCCGGTGACAGTGCGGGGCCTGGGGAGTTATGACCATGTAGCCACCTACGACATTGAAGTGGCTGAAGCCCATTGTTTCTACTGCGATGGTTATCTCACCCACAACTCGGCGGGGATGCGTCAGGGCGGGAATAATGATCCAGAATTTACGGCGGCAAAACAAAACCTCTGGCAACAGGACGAAAACGGCAACTGGCGGATTGATCCCGAGCGGGACTCCCTGCGGATGGCCAACCATACCCGTGTCTTTCACCGCAAACCCAACTTAGAAGAAACTACGGCCGCTGTCCGTCAACAGTATTATTCCGGGGAAGGGGCGATTCAATGGGCCGGGGAAGCGGTGGCGCGGGCGAATGCGGATTTGCTAACTACACCGGAACTCAAAAAAGCCTTTATCCAGGCCTACGATCAAGGGCAAGCTAAAGAATTCTTAGAAAAATTAGACCCCAGCCAGTCCCAAACTGAACTAGAACATCGGCTTGGTCGTTATGGTTTAAATCCTTGCGGGGAAATTATTGGGGCGGATTTTCATTGTAATTTGGCGGAGATCCACTTAAATCAGCTTGATCCCAAAGATACGAAATCCCAAGAAAAAGCCTTTAAAGCTGGGGCCTTATCCGTTGCGGCTCTTCTCAATCACCAGTTTCAAGAACCACGCTATCGTTACAGTCGCGAAATTGATCCGATTGTCGGCGTGTCCTTTACCGGCCTGTTTGATTTCTTTGTCCAGGCCTTTGGGGTGGAGTGGTTGAATTGGTGGGCAATAGGCCGACCCGATACGGTGCAGGGGCTTGATTTCAAAGATAAAGAAGCGGCTTACCTCAATCAGTGGCGAGATATAGTGCATCAAGCAGTCTGGGATTACTGTGATCGTCATGGATTACGTCGCCCCAATCGCTGTACAACTGTGCAACCGGCGGGGACAAAATCTCTCCTCACAGGCGCGTCCCCAGGTTGGCATCCCCCCAAAGCCCAACGCTTCATTCGCCGGATTACCTTCCGTAAAAATGACCCCGTTGCCCTGGCCTGTTATGACTACGGCTACAACGTCATTCCTTCCCAATCGGATAAAGATGAGACCGGCAATCTCCTCAATGATCCCTTCGATCCCCGCTGCACCGAGTGGCTGGTGGAAATTCCGGTCGCCGTTTCTTGGGCCGATATTCCCGGAGCCGATCAGGTGGATATTTCCCAGTTTTCAGCCCTAGCCCAATTTGACTTCTATATGCAGGTGCAAACCCACTACACCCGCCACAATACCTCCGCCACCATTGAGTTACGGGAAGCAGAAGTTGAGCCACTGGCCCAGGCCATTCACCAGGCCATTGACCAAGACCGAGGCTATATTTCGGCGGCCCTCTTAGCGCGGTTTGATGATTTACAGACCTTCCCCCGCTTACCCTTTGAACCCGTGGATAAGGCCCGCTATGAAGCAGAAGTGGCAGCCATGCTCAATCGGCAACGCACCGCAGACTTTTATGGGGCCCTCCAACGATATACCCAACCGGCCATGGAAGCGGGGCCAGCGGGCTGTGATTCGGATAAGTGCATGATGCCGGAAACCAAACCCACCAACTAGGATGCCTTAAGCGTCATTGTCTGGCCCGATACTACAGCGTTACTCATTTAGGGTAAGACGGAGATAAGTGAGATCATGGTCGATGGGCAGTCTTTTTAAGATTTATGCCCTTTCAGAATAGTCTGGGTAAGGCGATGGCGAAATCTCTGCTCAAAGGAGGGGAAACTCACTGCCCTTGGATAGCTCAGGTTAGATTCCCGTGCTGGGTAAGTTGTTCAGGCCAGGCCGGATTTTGATGATCAAAAGTCTCTGGGGAACGGCAAGGCTTTGGAACAGGTTTTCCGGTAATATCAGTAAGGGATCATCCAGTGAGTATTGTCCCCTATAGCTTGTTGTAAGGATATTAAGGAAACCGTTCGCTATGAGCACTCAGCCAGATCGTGTGGTTCTAATCGGCGTAGCTGGGGATTCCGGCTGTGGTAAATCAACATTTTTGCGCCGACTGACTGATCTGTTTGGCGAAGATTTCCTCACCGTAATCTGTTTAGATGACTATCACAGTCTAGATCGTAAACAGCGGAAAGAGACGGGGATTACGGCCCTTGACCCTCGGGCGAACAACTTTGATTTGATGTATGAGCAGATCAAAGATTTGAAGAACGGCAAGTCAATCATGAAGCCCATTTATAACCATGAAACGGGCCTCATTGATCCACCCGAGTTAATTGAAGCCAATCACGTCATTGTTTTGGAAGGGTTACATCCCCTCTATGATGAACGGGTGCGCAGTCTTCTGGATTTCAGTGTTTATCTTGACATCAGTGATGAAGTTAAAATTGCCTGGAAAATCAAGCGGGATATGGCGGAACGGGGCCACACCTATGAGGATGTTTTAGCCTCCATTAACGCCCGCCGTCCTGATTTTATGGCTTATATTGACCCCCAAAAGCAATATGCCGATGTGGTCATTCAAATTCTACCCACGCAACTCGTGAAAGAAGAGAAAATTGGTAATATTCTCCGGGTGCGGATGTTACAGCGAGATGGGGTGCAGGGCTTTGATCCGGTGTATTTGTTTGATGAAGGCTCGACCATTTCTTGGATTCCCTGTGGCCGGAAGCTGACCTGTTCCTATCCGGGAATTCGTTTAGCCTATGGTCCCGATGAATATTACGGTCATAGTGTTTCTGTTTTGGAAGTAGATGGTCGCTTTGACAAGTTAGACGAGGTCATCTACATCGAAAGCCATTTGAGCAATACCAGCACCAAGCACTATGGCGAAATGACACATTTGTTGCTGCAACATCGGGATTACCCTGGCTCCGATAATGGAACGGGCTTATTCCAGGTTTTAACCGGCCTGAAAATGCGGGCCACCTATGAACGCTTAACCGCCACTGAGCTCCAGGCCGCCCAGTTTTAAGTTACCCAAACCTGATCATCATGCCCCTTGGGTTGTTGCTGGAGTCAATGATCTGAGGGGTAACGATGTATCTATACCTGAGGTGCGTAAGACTGGATCGGCCTATTGTTTTTCAGTTCATTAACCAATTAAATAATTCCGCCACAGTTAGGTTAAATTCTGGGGCAAACAGGGGAGTTGGTAATTGGGCTTGGGGCTGCTCATAAACTTGTGTGGCTTGATTCGGTTGGTAAACAAAAACGGATTGCTCATCAGGATCAATTAACCAGCCCATCTGAGAGCCATAGTTAAGGCAAGCGAGAATATTTTTTGTGACTTTAGTTTGACTCTGATCCGGTGAGAGGATTTCAATCGTCCAATCTGGCGCGAGAGTAAAGATGTTGGCAATTCTGCCCTGCTGATTTCGGGGTATCCGTTCCCACCTAAATACGGCAATATCTGGGACGATTGAACGCTCACCAAATGTACAACGTAGCTCTGTAAAGGCTCGCGCAATCTGTTTTACTTTTAGTACTGCATTGATCGCCGCCGCTAAGTCAGTCTGAATCGCACTATGTTCTCCCTGGGGCATTGGCTTTTGGATAATCTGACCCTGAATATACTCACTAGCAGGGGTTGTTTCGGGTAGGTTTAGGAAGTCTCGGAGTGCGAGGAGTGGCAGAGATGTTGTCACCATACCCAGGCCAAGGTGAATAAAACAAACTGTCTCAATCTTACCTAAACTATCCTTACAATTTAAAATTGTCGAAAATATACGATTGTAGCTCCCCGACCGCCTTCATTTTGCGGTGCAAACTCGAACTTCTCAACCAGGGGATGATGGCGGAGATGCTCATGGACAAATTGCCGTAGTTTGCCTGTCCCATGCCCATGAATCACCCACAAAACAGACCCTCCGTGATTTAAGGCTTCATCGAGTAAAATCTCTGCGCTGGCAACCCGCTGTCCGCGAATATCCAGGGTATTGCGCTCAGTTTGTAGGGTTGGAATTGTTTCCTGGGCTTTTTCGGCCCTAACTGGGTTGGCTGGGGGAGGGGCTGTAATTTTGGCTGGGGGTTGGGGTTTTTCACCTGTTAAAGATTCAATATCAGTTAGCTTCACCGTTACTTTCATCAACCCCAGGCGCACCGCAATGGCATCGTCTTCCAGGCCAATGATTTCCCCCGTTTGTTGCAATTTAGGAATCCGAACCCGCTCACCGATTTGGGGTAGATAGCCTGGAACTGGTTCTGGGGGGGGTGGGGTATATTCAGCTTGGATTGTCTTAAGTTGGCTCTGGGCCTGGGCGGCGGCTTGGGCAGTTTGGGGGCCGGCTTGGAGTTTTTTAATGAGTTGGGCAATCTCGGCCTGGGCTTGGGCGATGGCCTGGGCAATGGTTTGTTCCTGATGCTGGCGGAGATGTTGTTCCCGTTGCCGAAGTTGCTCGGTTTTAGTCAAGAGTTCCTGGTGTAGTTTTTCTGTGGCGGCAAGGAGTTGACTGGCGGTGCTGGCTTTGGCTTCCTGTTGGCGGCGTTGGGCTTCCAGGCCAGCAATAACTTGATTGACTTGATCTTGATCCGCGGGCAGGGCCTGGGTGGCAGTGGCAATCACATCTGGGTTCAGGCCTAAGCGTTGGGCAATAGCTAGGGCATTGGAGCGACCGGGAATTCCCCACAAAAGCCGGTAGGTGGGCGCGAGGGTCTCTGGGTCAAACTCTACGGAGGCATTTTCAAACCGGGCATCTTGATATTTGAGGGCCTTGAGTTCCCCGTAATGGGTCGTGGCGATGGTGAGTTGGGCCTGGTCTGCCAAGTGGGTTAAGAGGGCGATGGCTAAGGCGGTTCCTTCACTGGGATCTGTCCCGGCCCCAACTTCATCCAATAGCACAAGGGCCGCATGATTCAGGTGAGATTGCTCCCCGAGGGCCTGGAGAATTTGGCTAATGGTGCGAATATGCCCAGAAAAGGTCGAAAGGTTTTGCTGTAGGGATTGTTCATCGCCGATATCTGCTAATACCTGTCTAAACCAGGGCAGTTCTACGGGTTCAGCCGCCGGAATCATCAAGCCAGCCTTGGCCATCAATGCCACCAGGCCCAAGGTTTTTAAGGTTGCGGTTTTCCCCCCCGTGTTGGGGCCGGTAATGGTGACAACTTTTATCGGGGGAGCAATATCAATGGTAATTGGGACGACTGTGGCCCCCTGTTCCTGTTGTTGCTGCCAAATTAGGAGGGGATGTCGTAAATTCCGCAGGTGAATCGGTTCATCCAGTTGGACAAATCGGGGGATATTGCCATTCAACCAAAGTCCATAGCGGGCCCGGGCAACGGCCAGATCCAGTTGGGTGATCATGTCTAGCCCTTGCTGCAATTCCAGAACGACTTCGGTGACTTGCTGGCTGAGGATTTCCCGGATGCGGTATTCTTCCTGTTCGGCCTGGCGGGCTAATTGTCTGAGGCGATTGTTAAGCTCAACGGTGGTCTGGGGTTCAATATAGAGGGTCGCGCCACTGGTGGAGACATCATGAACAATCCCCGGGACAGCATCGCGTTGGGGGGCTTTCACGGGTAAGACATAACGCTCGGCCCGCTGGGTGATGACAGTATCTTGGAGGGCGGTATGTTTGCGGTGGATTAGCTGCTGGAGTTGTTGGTGAATTTGCCCGCGAATTTGTTGTTGGTGTTGCCGGATTGCCCCTAACTGAGGGCTAGCCCGCTCGCTAACTTCACCTTGTTCCGTAATACACCGATGGATTTCTTGCTCCAGTTGGGGAAAGGTGCGTAAATCGGCCAGAAGGGCCTGGAGTGCGCTGAGGTCGGCATAGCTATCTACAACGCGGCGTAAGTTCCGGCTCCCGGCCTGGGTTTGGGCAATCTCTAATAATTCCGCTGGGGTGAGGACTCCTTGGTGAGCGGCACGGTCTAAACCGGAGTGAATATTTTTGATCTGGCTAAAGTCTAATTCCCGTAAATAGTAGGTGCAGAGTTTATAGGCATCTTCAGTTTGAGCTAGGAGTTGTTGAGAGGCCAATAGGCTGGAGGCTGGTTGCCAGGCCTGGGCCTGTTCGGCTCCCAATTTAGTCGAGGTAAACGTTGCCAGATGTTGACATAGCCGTGGCCAGTCTAAACGTGATTGTGTTTTGCGCTCCAGGTGGTGGTTGATGGCCCGAAAACTTGTTTCTAGAGATGGTGAGAATTCTGGCAACTGTTCTAGCCCTAGCTCCAAACTCCGCTCTTACTAGATTAACGTGATCGGCAAAAAAGACTGATCCCCAACAGACCCGCTGATCTGGCTGAGGGAATGAGCCACCCCGGCCCGGCCGAAATTACCCTGATGCCCTTGAGTCTAGAGATCCTCTTTTGGCGGTAGGGCAGCTACAGAAATCGCTGGGGGGTGCATCATGGCATTAAAGGTGGGAATAGTCGTGACGGAGGCGTTGACCAGATTAAACAAGGGATTGCCTAAAATACCGGCCAAAGAGGTGGCAATTACGGTGACAATCAACCCAACCTGTAACGGCCTCATCCCAAAGGCTTTCCAGTTAATTTCAGGGTAATTTTTCACCGCTTCCGACATTTCTTGGGGTTCCTTAACCACCATCATCTTGACCACTCGGATGTAGTAGTAGATCGAGATCACGCTGGTTAACAAGCCCAACAATACCAGGCCATAGGCCCCGGCTTGCCAACCTGCCCAGAAGAGATAGAGCTTACCAAAGAACCCAGCCAAGGGGGGAATCCCGCCGAGGGAGAGAAGACAGAGGCTTAAACCCAAGGTTAAGAGTGGATCTTTTTGATACAAACCGGCATATTCATTAATGTCATCTGTACCTGTCCGCAGTGAGAAAAGAATGATGCAAGTAAAAGCACCCAGGTTCATGAACAGGTAAATCAACAGATAAAACATCATGCTGGCATAACCGGCCTCTGTGCCAATTAAAAAGCCAATCATCACAAACCCGGCCTGGGCAATGGAGGAATAGGCCAACATCCGCTTCATGCTGGTTTGGGCCAGGGCGACCACATTTCCCAAAATCATGCTCAGGATGGCTAAGACCGTAAAAATCACCTGCCAGTCGGCCGCTAAACTGGGGAACGCTAAGGTTAAGAAGCGAATTGCCAAGGCAAACCCAGCCGCTTTAGACCCCACCGATAAAAAGGCCACCACCGGAGTCGGCGCACCTTCATAGACATCAGGAGTCCACTGGTGAAAGGGAACCGCCGAAATCTTAAAACTAATCCCCGCAATCACAAACACCAAGGCAATCAGGAGGCCCAAGGATTGTCCCGAAATCGCCCCAGCAATGGACACCAATGAGGTTGAACCCCCCGAAAGACCATAGAGCAGGGAGGAGCCATAGAGGAAAATTGCCGAACTGGCCGCCCCAATTAAGAGATATTTCAAAGAGGCTTCATTGGAGCGCAAATCCCGCTTCATGTAACCCGTCATGATGTAGGAGGCAATACTCAAGGTTTCTAGGGAAACAAAAATCATCACCAGTTCTTCTGCTCCGGCCAGGAACATCCCCCCGACTGTGGCCGTTAACAGGACTGTTAAAAACTCACCCAAGGCACTCCCCGTTTGTTCGACATAGCGCATGGACATCAAGATTGTCACCACACTGGAGAGGGCAATAATTCCCCGAAATAGCAAGCTGAGGTTATCACTGCGAAAACTGCCTAAAAATGAAGCGGTTTCCACTTGGTTCCACTGCAAGACCATTGCGCCCACAGAGGCTAGTAAGCCAGTCACGGCAATGTATGAAGTCCAGCGATCCGACTGTCGGCCGATGATCAGATCGGTCACTAAAACCACTAGGAGAGTCAGGATCACGATAGTTTCTGGCAAGATCGCCCCGACATTCAATTGGGTCGCTAGGGTGGTGAGATCCATGGGATGTTGTTCCGAGTTGCACTGTTGGTCAAATGTATCTTACCCCAAAGGCTCCAGGGGAGATGGTTAGCTGATATTGCGAGTTCTTAATCTTGTAATTAAATTCAACAATGGCTGGGTAAGCAGGGCAAGTGGGGCAGGGGAGAAGGCGGCACTTTCATCGTTTAATAAAAAGGGTGATTACCTCTGGTTGAGTACAAGCATGGCAAAGTGGCAAGCCCTAGTTTTTGATGTGGATGGCACATTGGCAGATACGGAGCGGGATGGGCATCGGGTCGCCTTTAATCGGGCGTTTCAAGAGGCTGGCCTGGACTGGGATTGGTCAGTTGATCTGTACGGGCAACTCTTGGCGGTCACTGGGGGCAAAGAACGGATGCGCTATTACCTGGATCAATTTCGGCGCGACTGGCCCCAACCTGCCAACTTGACGGATTTAATTGCCCAACTCCATCAAGCTAAAACCAAACATTACACGGAACTTCTGGCCACTGGGGCAATTCCTCTCCGGCCTGGGGTCAAGCGTCTCTTAAATGAAGCCCGTATCGCTGGATACCGTCTGGCCATTGCCACCACCACCACCCCGGCCAATGTCACAGCCCTGTTAGAACATACCCTTGGTTCAGAGAGTATTGCTTGGTTCGAGGTCATTGCCGCGGGGGATATTGTTCCGGCCAAAAAACCTGCGCCTGATATTTATCACTATGCTCTAGAAAAGATGGGCCTTGCCCCTGAAGATTGTTTAGCCTTTGAAGATTCTGAGAATGGGTTAATTTCGGCCCAAAAGGCTGGCCTGGCTACGGTGGTGACGGTGAATGGCTATACCCAGTCCCATGATTTCTCGGGAGCAGCCTTAGTCTTGGATTGCCTAGGGGAGCCGGATCAGCCCTTTCGAGTTTTGGCCGGTAATCCCCAAGGCCGTACTTATCTTAACCTTGACCTCTGCCAGGCCTTGCCCCGCTAACTGAATGGTATAGCTTCAAAACTAGATGGACTACTCTCTGGGGATCAATGGCCGCTTTCTTAGTCAGCCGTTAACAGGGGTGCAACGGTATGCTCGCTGTTGGGTCAAAGCCCTTGATCACCTCTTGATCTCTGGGGAAATTGCCGGATCGGATTGGCAGGTTACTCTCTATGTTCCTAGGGGGCAGCATATTAAACCAGGCCTGGGTAAGTTAAATCTTCAAGCAATTCAAATTAAACAAGTTGGTTTTAGCAATGGTTATTTCTGGGAGCAGTTGGAGTTACCCCTTTATGCCCGTGATCAGGTCTTAATTAATTTGGGCAATATGGCCCCGATCCTGTCATTAATCAGTCCCCAAAAGACAGTCGTAACCATCCATGATTTATCCTTCCAAAAATTTCCCGAATCCTACTCAAGGCTGTATCAGTTGACCTATAACCTCCTCACTCCCCTGATCATGGCCAGAGCTGATGCTATGCTCACCGTGTCGCAAACCGAAGCCAAGGCAATTTTAGATGTCTATCCCCAGGCCAAGTCACGCCTATACCCCATCCCCAATGGTCACTGGCCTGATGATTTAGATTTAGAAGCGATTGCTCCAATGAAACCAATCGGTCGCCCGTTTATGTTGGCGGTGGGAACGCTGTCAGCCCGGAAGAATTTAACTGGCATTCTCAAGGCGGCGGAACAGGTCAATCAACAAAAGAGCTTGGATTTTGTCATGGTTGGGGGCCGGCCAAGTATTTATCAAGCCATTCAGTTAGAGCTACCCACATCATTAAAAGATCGCGTTCATTTTGTCGGCACGGTCGATGATCGGACGTTAATTAGTTATTACAAAGCCGCTCAAGGCCTGGTTTATCCCTCTTTTTATGAAGCTTCAGGATTGCCGCCCTTGGAAGCCATGGCCTGTGGTTGTCCAGTGATTGTCTCGGATATTCCTGCTTTGAAAGAGCGTTGTCAGGAGGCTGCGATCTATTGCCAGGCCAGTTCTCCAGAAACGATTGCAGAAGCCATTATCAAACTGATTAATCATCCAGAACTACAACGAGAGTTACGCCGCAAAGGATATGAACAAGCCCAGGCCCTGACTTGGAAAAATTCAGTCCAGCAGGCGATGAAGGTTATTGCATCCTGTTGACCCCAATCAAGATGGCGACTGGACATTAGAGCATCCTTTTATGAAGATTGTTCAAGAGTCAATCCAATTTCTTGTCCATAGGATAATTCAAGGGTGTGACCATCCGGATCTCGCAAAAAAGCCCAATATCCGGTTGGATAGCCTGAGTCTTGTGGTTTCTGAATGAGGATACCCTCCTGTTTTGCTTTTGAACAAAGAGAGTCCACCATCTCCCTACTTGGGCAGCCAACTCCGAGATGGGCCAGGGGCGACAAAATCGTTTGTAATCGGTTGGTTTGAATGAGCACAATGGCAAACGGCCGGGTGCTATCCGAAAGCCAGACAAAATTAACACCTGTTTCCTGATCAATGCGGCGGTGAATAACCTGCATTCCAGCGTATGTCGAATAAAACCTAATACTTTGTTCAACATCAGTCACCGGGAGCGCGACATGAGTCAGGCCAATATCAATCATCACGGTTGAGTCCTGTTTGCGAATTTAGATTTTTGAGCAACTGCATATCAGACCTCGATTGCACCGCCGCCATATCTGGGACAAAAAAGATGCCAAAAACACAGATCACCCGATCAAAACTGGTATCCGGTAAACCCAAATTTTCAAAGTCTCCGGCCCTAAACTCAATATTTGCCAGGCCCTGATATTCGGCCTTTTGCCGGGCTAACTCCAGTAAGGCTTCAGCCAAATCAACGCCCAACACCCGCCCAGAAGCCCCAACAGCACGCGGGACGGAAATTGCCGAAGCCCCCGAACCACAGCACACATGTAAAACCCGATCCCCAGGCCTGGGCGCAAGGTAATCAATGGTTTTTTGCCCATAACAATGCCAAAACGATAGGGCCGGAGCATCAAAATAATCAGCAGCAGAGTTAAACATAGTGGTCACTTTGGTGATGGTTTCTGCTTTACTGAGCATGAATCACAAGTCCTTTAATTGAGTCCCGGCGACATGATTTAACGACGATCCGACAATATCAGCTTAGACGAGGTTGAATTCTAACCCATGACAGACCAAGGATCACGATTTATTCCCCAGGCCAATTGTAATTGGGGCTAGGGCGATAAAGATTAAGACCGAGAAAATCATCTTAACAAAGTCTATCCCCAGATCTGCTAGGTTCAAGAAAGAGTAGCAACCGGATTAGAGCACCCAAATAGAGACAATGAGCGAATTAGCCCAGGAAATTCAAGCCGCAGTCGCCAGCCGCCGTAACTTTGCGATTATTTCCCATCCCGATGCGGGTAAAACCACATTGACCGAAAAACTTTTGCTCTACGGGGGAGCCATCCACCAGGCCGGAGCCGTCAAAGCCCGCCGCGCCCAACGCCATGCCACCTCAGACTGGATGGAAATGGAACAACAGCGGGGGATTTCGATTACTTCAACCGTGTTGCAATTTGACTATCAAGGCTATCAAATCAATCTCCTCGATACTCCCGGCCACCAAGATTTTAGTGAAGATACCTATCGGACTCTGGCGGCGGCGGATAATGCGGTGATGTTGGTGGATGCGGCTAAGGGCCTGGAACCCCAAACTCGGAAGCTCTTTGAAGTCTGCCAGTTGCGGGCTTTACCGATTTTTACGTTTATTAATAAGATGGATCGGCCGGGGCAGGAATCCTTGGAACTGATTGATGAAATTGAACAAGAACTCGGCCTGCAAACCTTTCCAGTCCTGTGGCCAATCGGGATTGGGGATCAATTTCGCGGGGTTTATGATCGCTTGCGACAGGAATTTCATCTGTTTGAACGCAGCGAGCATGGCCGTAAAGAAGCCCAAGAAACGATTATTCCGATGGGGGATGCCCGCATTGATCAGCTTATAGAACCCCATTTATATCACCAACTTAAGGATGAGTTAGAGTTACTGGATGGAGTCGGGGCTGAGTTAGATCTAGACTTAATCCATCAGGGCAAAATGACTCCGGTGTTCTTTGGCAGTGCCATGACTAATTTTGGCGTGAAGTTGTTTTTAGAGCATTTCCTTGAAAAAGCCTTGAAACCAATTGCCTATCGCAGCAGCAAGGGGGCCATTGAACCTACCACCGAAAACTTTACCGGCTTTGTTTTCAAGCTCCAGGCCAACATGGATCCAAAACATCGGGATCGGGTGGCGTTTATTCGGGTTTGCTCCGGCAAGTTTGAAAAAGATATGAACGTCTCCCATGCTCGGACTGGCAAAAGCCTCAGGTTATCCCGTCCTCAAAAACTCTTTGCCCAAGGCCGGGAATCCATTGAAACCGCTTATCCGGGGGATGTCATTGGTCTCAACAATCCGGGAATGTTTGCGATTGGCGATACGCTTTATGTCGGCCCCAAACTGGAGTATGAAGGGATTCCCTGTTTTTCCCCGGAAATTTTTGCCTATCTCCGCAACCCCAACCCCTCCAAATTCAAACAATTTCAAAAAGGGGTGAACGAACTCCGGGAAGAGGGGGCGGTGCAAATTATGTATGCCACGGATCCAACCAAACGAGAACCCATCTTAGCCGCGGTGGGGCAACTCCAATTTGAAGTTGTACAATTTCGCTTGATGAATGAATATGGGGTGGAAACTCGTCTAGACCCCTTGCCCTATACCGTGGCCCGTTGGGTTGTGGATGGCTGGCCAGCTTTGGAAGCGGCGGGACGGATTTTTAATGCCTTAACAGTTCAGGATAATTGGGAGCGGCCGGTTTTACTGTTCAAAAATGAATGGAATGTCCAACAGATGGAAACCGATCATCCTAAGTTACGATTAAGTCGGATTGCCCCGATTGGGTTCGCCAGTGAAGCCGTCAGAAGTCGTTAAGGATGGGTATCTTAGTAGTTAGTAATTTGACCTCTAGGGCCGCTTAAGAGCAAGTCAGAAAACCTCTCACTGGTGAAACTTTGAACATTTTCACGCGTCAGAACAGTCTGTGTAACGCTATAAAGCTTGGTGCATGTGACTCTGAGAATAGGCATTTTAAGCAGAATCTAATTGCCTTTGAATCTGAGATTAACCATCGGGCAAAATTTTCAGGGTCGGTTTCAGCCAGATATAGGGTTACTCATTTAGGATGAGATGGGGACAAGTCAGAAAATGCTTTATGGGCAGTCTTTTTGACATTTCTACTCCCTCAGAACAGCCTGCGTAACGCTATAGTTACAGACGTTATCCGATGCGATGAGAATCCTGGATGGGGAACAGGTTAGGAAGGTTCTTCAATCGGCCAATCCGCATTTTCACCCCCAATAATCAGTCGCCTTAAGGGTAGGTAATCTAAACTAAACTGATTCAGGGCATTAATCAAAACATCCAGAGCCAAAGCGTCACTGGTACCGAGATCAAACCAACATCTAGCCCAGAGGTCTTGATATTCAAACTCGCCCATATTGTGCATTAAGGCTACTAAGGAATGGGATTGGGCCTGGCTGTCATAGTCCATAAAACTCAGTTCCAGGCCCGTATCTTGGACTTGTAAGTTTTCGGCATTAAATCCACCCAACTTGCCGAGGAAAAACCAGGAATTAAAGACCTCTTCCAGGTACTGTTGCTCAACGGGGGTGGGAAAATCCGCCAGCTCGACCCAAATCCAGACATCAAAGGGGTTAAATTCCCGAAACTGGATCTCCATTAGTCTTGCCCCATAATCCCTTTCCGAAATGCTGACCGCTCAGTCATCCCCCCCAAGTAGGATTGAACTGCCGAATAGGGAGAAAAATCTATCTGAAAGAGCATCTGAGCATAACTAAGGATACTAGCCATTGCCACATCGGCTACTGTTAAGGTATCTCCCACTAAAAATTCTTTTCCAGTCAACGCTGCATCTAAGGCTGTTAGGAGTTTGGGGAGTTGAGTTTCTTTTGCTTCTCCCGTCATGGCCTGGGGGAGAGTGGAATTGGCAAAAAGCACCCATTGGTAAACTTGTCCACGTGCCCCTGCATCCTCTGGCATTTTCTCCTGAGAGTCAGCGAGATAGAGCAAAATCGCCCCAGATTCCCAAAGTTTCACCTCGCCATCCACCAAGGCCGGAACTTTGCCCATCGGGTTAATGGCCAGAAAATCCGGCTGTTTATGGGCCCCAGCTTTCATGTCCATGACGACAAATTCGTAGGGAATGCCCAGTTCTTCTAAGTACCAGCGGACAATTGCGGCTCGGGTTTGTTGGCCACCATACAGTTGAATCATAAAAACTCCCTTGAACTGCGCCATAGCTAACCTACCGCAAACCAGGCCACAGCATGACAGTCACAATCTTTTCTTTGGGATCCGCCTCAGTTTGAGTTTGCCGCAACGGACTAAGAAGCCTTTTTCCGCTCAAGCAACATTTTATTTTGCTAGACAGGTCTGATGCCCCCCCTTGACTAGCTCCAAACCAGCCCTCAGTGGGGAATGCTCTATAATCTACAGAGCGCGGTTAATTATTCTACAAATCGTGTATATTCTCCCTAGCCCCAGAGAACTGTTCTAGCTTTACCGCGTCTTTTGTTGGCCAAGAATTCCTTATGCCCAAACACCGCCAGTCTCAACCAGCACCCAACGCAACCCTGAACACACCTGCTTTGCTTGCTGTTCCTAATTTGATCCGGATTCGAGGGGCCCGCCAACACAACCTCAAAAATGTTGATTTGGAACTCCCGCGGGATCAGTTGATTGTCTTTACTGGGGTTTCGGGGTCGGGAAAATCTTCCTTGGCCTTTGACACGATTTTTGCCGAGGGGCAGCGGCGGTATGTGGAGTCCTTGAGTGCCTATGCCAGACAGTTTTTAGGACAACTGGATAAACCGGATGTGGATGCGATTGAGGGCTTAAGTCCGGCGATTTCTATTGATCAAAAGTCCACCAGCCATAACCCCCGTTCAACTGTGGGCACCGTCACCGAAATTTATGATTATTTGCGTCTGCTCTATGGCCGGGCCGGTGAACCCCATTGTCCCCATTGTGATCGGCCCATTTCTCCCCAAACCATTGATCAGATGGTGGATCAAGTTCTTGGCCTGGCGGATGGACAAAAGTTTCTGATTCTCGCGCCGATGGTCAGGGGCAAGAAAGGGACTCATAAAAAACTCCTCTCCAGTTTGGCCAGTGAGGGCTTCAGTCGGGTGCGAATTAATGGGGAAATCCGGGAACTGAGCGACTCGATTGAACTGGACAAAAACCACAGCCATACGATTGAAATTGTCGTTGATCGCCTGATTAAAAAACTGGGGATTCAAGAACGCCTCACCGATTCCTTAGCCACCGCCCTGAAACACGCCGAAGGGATTGCCATCATTGATTTAATGACTGAGAGCAAACTCCAATTAACGGTTGTTTCCGCATCCAGCGAGTCACCCAATCCCGAAGACCTGATCACCTTAACGGCAGCGGAACCCCCAGGCCAGTATCAGACCCCAACTCAGTTGGTCTTTTCCGAGAATTTTGCCTGTCCCGAACATGGGGCCGTCATGGATGAGTTGTCGCCGCGGTTATTTTCGTTTAATTCCCCCTATGGAGCTTGCCCGAACTGCCATGGCCTGGGATCCTTGCGTTGTTTTTCGCCGGATTTGATCATTCCCAACCCCGAACTCCCCGTTTATGCTGCGATTGCGCCGTGGGCCGAGAAAGATAACAGTTACTATTTTTCCTTGCTTTATAGTGTTGCCCAGGCCTTTGAGTTTGATATTCAGACCCCCTGGAACAAACTCACTAAACTCCAAGAGGAAATCATACTCTACGGCACTAAAGACCCCATTTTTGTCGAAGTGGATTCTCGCTATCGGGAACGGCGCGGCTATTACAAAAAATTTCCGGGGGTGTTGGCCATCCTCCAAAATCAATATGACGAAACCACCTCAGAGTTATTTAAGCAAAAGCTAGAGCAGTATCTCGTTGACCAGGCCTGTGAAGTCTGTGAAGGAAAACGTCTGAAACCAGAAGCCTTGGCGGTGCGCTTGGGTCAATATGCCTTACCGGATTTAACCAGTGTGTCGGTTCTCGAAGCCAAAGAGCGAGTCCAAAATCTGAAACTTTCGCCGCGCCAGGCCCAGATTGCCGATTTAGCCCTCCGAGAAGTCCAGGCCCGGTTGCAGTTTTTGCTGGATGTCGGATTGGATTATTTAACCCTGGATCGCAGTGCGGCCACACTTTCAGGCGGAGAAGCCCAACGGATCCGACTTGCGACTCAGATTGGCTCAGGCTTAACGGGGGTCTTGTATGTCTTGGATGAACCGAGCATTGGCCTGCATCAGCGCGATAATACCCGACTCCTCAACACTCTCTTCAAGCTGCGGGACTTGGGCAACACCCTGATTGTGGTTGAACACGATGAAGAAACGATTCGCGCCGCCGATCATTTAGTTGATATTGGGCCGGGGGCTGGGGTGCATGGCGGAAAAATAGTCGCCCAAGGGCAATTAGAAAACATTCTGGAATCATCCGAATCTCTGACTGGAGCTTATTTATCGGGTCGGAGTGCGATTGAAACGCCCAGAGAGCGCCGGCCGGGGAATAACCGTAGCATCGAAATTAAAAACGCCCATCGCCACAACCTGAAAAACATTGACGTGGAAATTCCTCTGGGCAAATTGATCTGCATTACGGGGGTGTCCGGATCCGGTAAATCCACCTTGATGAATGAACTCCTCTACCCGGCTTTGCAACACCATTTTGGTCATAAGGTTCCGCTGCCCAAAGAAATGACCGGAATTAAGGGATTGAACGCCCTAGATAAAGCCATTGTGATTGATCAGTCTCCCATTGGCCGCACACCCCGCTCTAATCCGGCCACCTATACTGGCGTGTTTGACGTGATCCGAGAGGTCTTTGCCGAAACCGTAGAAGCCAAAGCCAGGGGCTATAAACCCGGCCGATTCTCGTTCAATGTCAAAGGGGGGCGGTGCGAGGCCTGTGGCGGACAAGGGGTAAACGTGATCGAGATGAATTTCCTCCCCGATGTCTATGTCCAATGTGATGTTTGTAAAGGGGCGCGCTATAACCGGGAAACTCTGCAAGTCAAGTTCAAAGGGAAATCCATTGCCGATGTTTTGCAAATGACCGCCGCTGAAGCCCTGGAGTTTTTCATCAATATTCCCAAAGCCGTGAGTAAATTACAAACCTTAGTGGATGTGGGCCTGGGCTACGTCAAAGTCGGACAAACTGCACCCACTCTTTCGGGGGGAGAGGCCCAACGGGTCAAACTAGCTACGGAACTCTCACGGCGGGCCACAGGTAAAACCCTTTATTTAATTGATGAGCCAACCACAGGACTCTCCTTTTACGATGTTCACAAGCTCCTAGATGTCCTCCAACGGCTGGTGGATAAAGGTAACTCGGTGCTGGTGATTGAACATAACCTGGATGTCATTCGCTGCTCCGATTGGATTATTGATCTCGGGCCGGAAGGCGGGGCAAGGGGGGGGCAATTGGTTGCAACTGGGACACCGGAGCAAGTGGCTATCAACCCCAACTCTTACACTGGCCAATACCTCAAAACTATTCTGGGCCAACACCCACCCCGGGCAGATTAACTCAGTTCCCGTCCAAAAGGCAGCAGAGCCAGAATCATTAACTTAAAATGCTGGCGAGCAAAGGGTAAACCGACAATCGTAATCGCCATAATCAATCCCCAGACGAGGTGATTCAAGGCAATTCCCCAACCAAAGACAACCAACCAAATTATATTAAAAATCATTCCTAGGGTACTGTTGGCAGCGGGCTTCTCAATCACCTCCTTTCCAAAGGGTAAGAATGTACTGAGTCCCAAGTCAATCGCCTTTAAGCCAAAGGGAATCCCAATAATGGTAATGCAAAGACTAATACCACCAATAATGTAAGCTACGCCGCTGATAAAACCACCAAAGATCAACCAGATTATGTTCCCAACTAAGCTCATTGTCCGACTTTCCTCATGAACTTAACACCCTGACTCTCATTCTATAATTTCCCCGTCAAGCCTAGAAATTTAGCGATAGTCGGGACAGCCGATCCAGGCCTGGGACATCAAAGCTTTAAAGTATCTAAAATAAGGCTTAAACCATTTATTTTATCGTTCAATCTAGACTGAGTCGCTTCCAATCAATGACTTTCCAATTGCTTGTATGATAGAGCAGCAAATTGAACAAGCCCTAATCGAAAAGCTGGGTGACTTGAAGTACACCTAACCGCCCCAATATTCGAGATTTAGCCGCACTAGAGCAGAATTTCCAGGCCAAGTTTGAAGCTTTAAACCAAGTCCACCTGAGTGATGGCGAGTTTTCCCGACTTTTAGACCAAATCATTACGTCCGATGTGTTTACAGCGGCCCGACATTTGCGGGAACGGAATAGCTTTGAGCGAGATGATGGAACACCGTTGTTCTACACTCTGGTCAACATCAGAGATTGGTGTAAGAAGTCCTTTGAAGTGGTGAACCAACTGCGGATCAATACGGCCAGCAGTCACCACCGCTATGATGTAATCCTTTTGATTAATGGGGTTCCGGCGGTTCACATTGAACTCAAGACCCTAACCATTAGCCCCCGGCGGGCGATGCAGCAGATTGTGGATTACAAAAATGACCCAGGGAATGGCTACACTCGGACGCTGCTTTGTTTTATCCAGTTGTTCATCGTCAGCAACCGTAGTGATACGTGGTACTTTGCCAACAATAACCCCCGCCACTTTAGCTTTAATGCCGATGAGCAATTTTTACCCCTCTATCAATTTGCGGGTCAGGACAATCGGAAAATCACCCACCTGGATAGCTTTGCTGAAACCTTTTTGGCTAAATGTACGCTGGGGCAGATGATTAGCCGCTACATGGTACTGGTGGCCAGTTAACAAAAGCTGATGATGATGCGGCCCTACCAAATCTATTGTGGTGGATATGTTGCTAACGGGGTTTGATTCGCCCTTTTTGAATACGCTCTATGTGGATAAAAACCTGAAGTATGACGGACTGATCCAGGCCTTCTCCCGCACCAATCGCATCCTCAATGACACGAAGCCCTACGGTAATATCCTCGATTTTCGGCAGCAGCAGGAAGCGGTGAACCAGGCCATTGAGCTATTTTCGGGCAACTTCAAGGAGAAGGCAAGGGAAATCTGGCTGGTGTATCCGGCTCCGGTCGTGATCTCGAAGTTAGCAACATCTATGAAAAAGCTGGATATAGCAATCCGTTTTCAAATATGAGAAAATAAGAATGTGTCTTGGATAACCCTA